>ONFW01000117.1 GCA_900317215.1 uncultured Eubacteriales bacterium
CAGATAATCTGGAGCACGGGACATGCCTCGCCCCTGTGGAAGAATGCTCACGCAAGATATATGCGCAGCTCAAGCGGAGGCGGCTCTTGGCAGAATTACAAAAAGCTGCCTTCACAATGGACTGTAAGCTATAAGGAGCTGACCTTCGGAATAAAGCCCATGGGATTTAAGCATACCGGTATCTTCCCCGAGCAGGCGGTAAACTGGGATCTTGCTTCCGAAAAGATACGCTCCTGCAAGCGGCAGCTCAAGGTGCTGAATATGTTTGCCTATACCGGAGCAGCGACTCTCGCCTGTCTTGGCGCAGGCGCCGCAGTTACTCACGTTGACGCATCAAAGGGCATGGTTCAGTGGGCAAAGGAGAACGCTGCCCTGAGCAAGCTTTCGGATAAGCCCGTGAGGTGGCTTGTGGACGATTGTCTCAAATTTGTTCAGAGAGAGCAGCGCAGAGGGAATAAATACGACGGCATAATAATGGATCCGCCGTCCTACGGCAGAGGTCCCGGAGGAGAGGTGTGGAAGCTGGAGGATCAGCTCTATTCTCTTGTGGAGCAGTGTATTCCGATCCTTTCCGATGACGCCGAGTTTTTCATATTGAATTCATATACTACAGGTCTTTCCCCTGCTGTAATGGAGTATCTTCTCGGGGTGGAGCTTGGAAAGCGCTTCGGAGGAAGGGTCTCGTCCTCTGAGATAGGGCTTCATGTTACACAGAGCGGACTTACGCTGCCCTGCGGAAGTACGGCAGTATGGGAGAGATAAGAAAACGATAAAAGAGTAAATGCAAGGAGCCTCCTGATGAGCGGATTTATTAGTGTAAAAAACGTGTATTTCAGATATGATGAGACGGACGGAGAAAACGCAGAGCCGGCGCTGAAGGGAATAGACCTTGAGATAAGCAGAGGAGAATTCGTTGCCGTAGTCGGCCACAACGGCTCGGGAAAATCCACCCTTGCAAAGCATTTTAATTCACTTTATCTGCCGACATCGGGAGATGTTGTGATCGACGGTATGAACACAAAGGACGACGATCATCTTTTTGATATCAGAAAAAAGGTGGGGCTTGTTCTGCAGAATCCCGACAATCAGATCGTCGCCGGTGTTGTTGAGGAGGATGTAGCCTTTGGCTGCGAGAATCTCGGAGTACCTCCGGCTGAGATAAGAAGGCGTGTTGATGAAGCCTTAAAAGCTGTGGATATGTATGATTACCGCAGACATTCGCCCGATAAGCTCTCGGGGGGACAGAAGCAAAGGGTGGCTATTGCAGGGATAATTGCAATGGAGCCTGAGTGTATAGTGCTTGACGAGCCGACTGCAATGCTTGATCCGCAGGGGCGTGATGAGGTTATTTCCTCCGTTATGAAGCTCAACAGGGAGCGCGGGATAACAGTTATACTTATCACGCATTATATGGAGGAGGCTGTTCTTGCAGACAGGGTAGTAATGATAGATCAGGGAAGAGTCTTTCTTGACGGGACGCCCAGGGAGGTCTTTTCAAAGGTCGGACTGATGAAGGAGCACAGGCTCAGCGTTCCTCAGGCAACAGAGCTTAATCATGAGCTCAGGAGCTGCGGTCTTGAACTGCCCGAATGTGTACTCAGCGAGGAAGAATGTGTACAGGCGCTTGTCAGACTGCTTTCTGCAGAATGATCCGCAGCGGAGGGAGTTGTAGAAGATAAATGTCCGTTATAAAGGTTGAGGATCTTAAATTTATATATGGCGAGGGCACCTCTTTCAGAAAAACTGCGCTCGACGGCGTGAGCTTTGAGATAGAGCAGGGAGAGGTCCTCGGCATTATAGGACATACAGGCTCGGGAAAATCCACTCTTGTACAGCTTCTCAACGGTTTGCTCAGACCAACCTCGGGCAGAGTATACTTAAACGGCACCGATATTTGGGAAAAGCCCAAGAGGATCCGTGAGGTGCGCTTTAAGGTGGGAATGGTCTTTCAGTATCCCGAATATCAGCTTTTTGAGGAGACTGTCTATAAGGATATAGCCTTCGGTCCCGAAAATATGGGGCTTTCCGGGGAGGAAATTGACGAAAGAGTGAAAAGGGCGGCGGGCTTTACAGGGCTTCGGGAGGAGCTGCTGAAAAAATCACCGTTTGATCTGTCAGGAGGAGAAAAGCGCAGAGCTGCAATTGCCGGAGTAATTGCCATGGATCCCGATGTGCTTGTACTTGACGAGCCTGCAGCCGGACTTGATCCCCTCGGCAGAGACGATCTTCTGTCGCAGATAAAAAAGTACCATGAGGAGCGGAGAAATACTGTGATATTTGTTTCCCACAGCATGGAGGATACGGCAAGGATAGCCGACCGAATACTTGTAATGAACAAAGGGAAAAAAGAAATGCTCGATACCGCAGAAAATATCTTCTCACGCGGAGACGAGCTGGAAAGCATAGGACTTCGTATCCCTCAGATAACAAAGATAATGATGCTGCTGAAGGAAAAGGGGATACCTGTGAATACAGGGATCCTTACCGTTGAACAGGGCGTCAATGAGATCCTGTCCCTGGTCGGGGACAAACAAAAAAAGACGGGAGGCTGCTGAATGGTAAGAGATATCACCCTGGGGCAGTTCATGCCCGGAAACTCAATAATACACAGGCTCGATGCCCGCACAAAGCTTCTTCTTCTGATAGCGATAATAGTGTTCATCTTTGCGGCAAACAACTATATGTCTCTGCTGCTGATCACACTTGCCTCTCTGCTTGTTGTACTGCTGACAAGGATAAGCTTTCTTTTGTACCTTAAAAGCATGAAGGTGATCCTGCTTGTAGTCGTATTCACAGGTATAATCAATCTTTTCTACGGCTCGGGCGAAGTGCTCTGGGAATGGCAGTTCATAAGGATAACAGAGGGCGGAGTCAACAATGCGATCTTTGTGACAATAAGGATAGCGACCCTCGTTATAGTAAGCTCCGTGCTGACCTTTACGACCTCGCCGTCCGATCTTACCGACGGACTTGAAAGGCTTCTCAGCCCTTTGAAGGTGTTTCATATCAAGGTGCATGAGATAGCAATGATGATGACTATAGCGCTAAGATTTATACCTGTGCTTCTTGAAGAGACTGATAAGATAATGAATGCTCAGAAGGCGAGAGGCGCAGATATGGAAAGCGGAGGCTTGATAAAAAGGGTAAGGGCGCTCATACCTGTTCTAATACCCCTGTTTGTTTCATCGTTCAGAAGGGCGAACGACCTTGCAATGGCAATGGAATGTCGCTGCTATAACGGCGGAAAGGGCAGAACAAGAATGAATACTCCTCATTTTACACACAGGGATCTGCTTGCGCTGATCTGGCTCCTGATAGTTTTTACCGGAGTCATTCTGTGCAATATATATTTTCCTGCAACGGTGAGATGACTATATAACAGGAGGCGGAAGATGAGAAATCTGTTGGTCACAATCAGATATGACGGCAGGGGCTATCACGGCTGGCAGATACAGGATAATGCCGATTCTGTTCAGGAGCGCTTTCAGGAGGCACTTTTCAGAGTGATCGGCAGTCGTCCGGATATTAAGGGCTGCAGCAGAACAGATGCCGGTGTCCATGCCAATATGTACTGTGTGAGCTTTCATACAGACCATACTATCCCTGCCGACAGGCTTCCCTTTGCGATGAACCGCTTTCTTCCTGACAGTATAGCAGCAGTCGGGGCTCGGGAGGTTCCTGATGATTTTCATGCAAGATATTCCTGCAGGGGCAAGGAGTACATATACAAGATACTCAACACCCCTTTCCGGGATCCGTTTCTTTCAGGATATGCTCTTCATTATTGGCACAGTCTTGACGAAACGGTCATGAATGAGGCTGCAAGGCATTTTATGGGAAGACATGATTTTACGTCGTTCTGTACGGTCGATCCGCACCGTCAGAAGGGCGATTTTCACAGGACGATAACAGACATTTCTGTTGCAAGGCAGGGTGATTTAGTTACCCTGACCGTAGCGGCGGACGGCTTTTTATATAATATGGTAAGAATAATCACAGGCACCCTGCTTTATGTTGCGCAGGGGAAGCTTGGAGCAAATGAGATCCCGGATATTATCAAAGCGCTCGACCGGACAAAGGCAGGACCTACCGCCCCTCCGGAGGGTCTTTATCTGAACAGGGTCTTTTATTGAGAAACCGGTAAGGAGGCAAGAAAAAGGAATGAAGAAGAACAAAGGAAGATACCGGAATGACGAAGAAAAGCTTGAAAAAAAAGCTTCCAAACGAAAGTACATGAGCTATGAGGACGTCCCCCTTGAGGATTACAGAGATGAAGAGCCAATACCGACAGACCTTACAAAAAGGTTCCTTAAAATGTTTCTTATCCTGTTCATCTCGGTAGTTGCTGTCCTTGCTCTGATGAATATCGACAAGCTCACACCGGACAACATAGCCCACTGGTTCCAGTATGATCTTCTCGGAAAAAGCGAAGGAGACGGATATCCCACGGGCTTTGCAGGCTCCTCGGTGAGCAGCGGCAACTTTGACCTTATCAGCGGAGTTCCTGTTTACTGCAGTGATACATCAATAGCTGTTTTAAACAACAATGCCGGAATACTTCAGGAGGTGCAGCATTCCTATGCTTCTCCGATGCTCAGCGCGAACAACAGCCATGCTATAGTATATAATCTCAATGCAACGGGTTATACCGTTTTTAAAAAGGACAGTATCGTCCGCACAGGCTCGGTCAAGAAGAAGATCCTCTCGGCAGATATCTCATCGAACGGCATTTATGCGATACTCACACGCTCAGATGACTACCTCTCCAGGCTGACTGTTTACCGCACTGACGGTCTTGAAAAGTACAGCTATTCCTTTGCTGACTACTATATGAATAGGGTCTCTGTAAACAAGGACGGCTCAAGAGCTGTTCTTACAGGCGTTTCAGCCAGGAACGGCGGTCTTATTTCCGTTATCTATGTCCTTGATTTTACACAGGACAACTATATGCAGAAATATGAGGTAGAGGATACATTTTTTTATGATATCAAATATCTCGACAACGGCAACGCCTTTGCCGCAGGGGACGAGAGTGCGGTATTTATCAATGTCAACGAAGGCAGCATAAAGCCGATAAATTACAATTCACGCACCCTTACCTCATATATGATAAGACGCGATCAGGGAGCGGTACTCTCTTTGTCGCTGAATCCCGACGGTCGTTCATGCGATATCATATCCTACAATACTGACGGAAACAGGGATTGTGAGATAAGCACAGGCAAGAGGATCATTTCACTCGACATCAGAGGAAACGACAGGGCAGTGCTTACTCCGGACAGTATCCTTGTTTTTGACAGGGAAGGCTCATTGAAGGGCAAAGCTGATACGGATACTGATTCAAGAAAGATAGTATACTGCGACTACAATTCATTTTATGTGCTCGGCAAGAGCAGGATATCTCAGCTCAATGCCGGATAATGCCGCTGATATACCTCTGCTTGCGGTAAGTTATGACATCAGCTACACGGTTTGGTGGTCGACAATAAAAAAAGCATAGAAAGACCTTTAAAAAATACGGAAAAACTATTGACAAACCATGACAGGATTATTATAATAGAGTATGGTCTGTTGGAATGTTCTGCATGAGGTGAGTATATGATCCTTGATCTTAAAAGTGTTTTTCTTAATGAAAGTGAAGGGATCAGTCTTGACGCCTCTGTTGATATGTCAGGCGCAGATACCGGCTCTGCTTGCTTTACAGAGCCCGTGACAGCCGCCATTAAAGTGGCAAATCATGCCGGTTTTGTAGAATTTACGGCTGATGTCAGCTTTGTATACCGCTTTGACTGCGACAGGTGCGCAAGCCCGGTCAGCAGAACCTTTAAATATATATTCCGACATATTCTTGTTGCCGCTCTCTCAGATGAAAGCGGGGACGATTATATCGAAACACCTGACTATAAGCTCGATACTGATTCTCTGCTCAGAGATGATATCCTCCTGGAGCTGCCGTCAAAGCTCCTTTGTAGGGACGATTGTAAGGGCTTGTGTCCTAAGTGCGGAAAAAATCTGAACGAAGGCTCCTGCGGCTGTGATCTGCGGGAGACTGACCCGAGACTGGCTGCGCTCAGACAGCTCCTGTCAGAACAATGATTTTTTATCAATAATTCAAGGAGGTCAATTACAATGGCAGTACCCAAGAGAAAAACTTCTAAAGCAAGAAGAGATAAGAGACGTTCAGCAGTATGGAAGCTTCAGGCTCCCGCTCTTTCAAAATGCCCTAACTGCGGCGAATTCAAGCTTGCTCACAGAGCATGCACAAGCTGCGGTATGTACAGAGGCAGACAGGTAATAGCTACAACTGAGGCTTGATAGATAATATCTGCTCACGGCTAAAACAGAGAAGGAGAGATCCTTCTCTTTTTTGTCATTATGCCCCATAGGAAGAAGGAGCTGAAGAATAAATGGAGAAGGAGTACGGACACGAGAAAATTTCCGAGCAAATAGAAATATCGGAATATTTCAAAGCATATATAAATATGCTTGTGGATTACAGAAAAGATCCTTCGCGTGCTGATGAGGAAGGAGAAATGCTGCGGATGTATTATGATGCTGTCAATGGTTATTCACCTGATCTTAACAGCCTTCCTCAGCTTGATATGTATTTACTTCGGTATGCTACAGCTAATTTTCTTGAATACATGGTATTATACGATATCGCTCTGCAGAAGCTCAACAGCAGACAACGTATAGCTTCTGTCTCCTTTGGCAGCGGATCAGGAATAGATGGGTTGTCACTTGCCTTTGCTGCACAGTATTATAATATTTCAAAAAATAACCTTGTGTATATGGGGGTTGATCCTGTAAAATGGCAGAGAAGATTTATAATACCCAAAGAATATATCGGCAATACCCTCTTTTTTAACGAGGGAATGGAGGATTTCTTTAGTGAAAAGACCTCATATTATAAGCTGTGTAAAATCTTTCTATTTGCAAAAGTGCTCAGCGAGGATTATAACACCGAGAAATTGGAAAACACGATCGTAAACGCTATGCAAAGCTACCCCTACGATGAGGTAATGGTCTGCTTTTCAATTCGCAATAAAAATTGCTTCACCGATTTTGAAGCTTCTGATAGGGTGATAAGGGCATTTATCAAGGGAATGGGTGGCATAGATCACTGCAATACCGACTGCACCTTCAGGAGTACAGCAGAAAAGGCTTCACAAAAAAAGATAAGAGAGGCCATTGAATATCAGGAAAGAGAAATCGAAGTAGAAGGCAAAACTATCCGTGCCGATCTTATTACATTCAATAATTGTATGCCTGAGTCTTATAGCGATAGAGAAAGAAAACCGATTAACCTTGTTCATCCTCGGTTTAGAATCAGCACAGAGCTTAGTGATTTCTTTTCTTGGCTCAGAGACAGGGGAATGGTAAGCCCGAATGGGGATGAGCTTTATCCCTCATCAAATGTAGACCCTATGTGTATAAGATTGATGCATATAACAAGGAAAAGAAGCGATGACGATATGCAGATCGAGCTGTGATGATCGTTTCGAGGTGGTATGATGATATTAAGCGCAAGCAGAAGAACTGATATTCCAGCTTTTTTTTCGGAATGGTTTTTCAACCGGCTTGATGAAGGCTATTTTCTTGTGAGAAACCCGAGCTTTCCGCACAAGGTCAGCAGGGTGGAAGTCTCGCCGGAGGTGATAGACTGTATAGTCTTCTGGACTAAAAATCCCCTGCCGATGCTTTCAAGGCTTGACAGGCTGAAGGGGTGGGATTATTATTTCCAGTTTACCCTGACAGGCTATGGAAAAGACATTGAAACCCATCTGCCTGATAAGAAAAAGGTGCTGATACCGGCATTTATTGAGCTTTCGGAGCGTATAGGTCCGGAGAGGGTCATATGGAGATACGACCCGATCCTCTTTAATGAGAAATATAATGAGGAGTACCATATAAGGGCATTCTCCCGGATCGCTTCGTCGTTGAAGGAACATACAGAAAAATGCGTTATCAGCTTTGTTGATGATTATAATAAGATAAGAAGGACTCTCAGAAGCTTGAGTGAAGCTAAGCTGAGCGAGGACAGGTTGATTGATTTTGCAGGAAGGCTCTGCAGGATAGCAGCCGAAAACGGAATGGCAACTGCCACCTGCGCCGAAAAGATAGATCTTTCTTCGGTGGGAATAGAGCATAATTCCTGTATCGACAGGAGTCTTATAGAAAGAATAACGGGCGGAAAGCTCATGGCAGGCAAGGATAAGGCTCAGCGCGAGCAGTGCGGCTGCGTTGAGAGTATAGAGATGGGTACTTATAATACCTGCTCAAACGGGTGCAAATACTGCTATGCGAATTTCAGCCCCGAGAGTATAGCTGCAAATCTTGCGGGCTACGACCCTGCGGCTCCCATGCTTTGTGGGAAGCTTGGTCCTGACGATACTGTATACGAAAAGAATATGAGGTCATTGCTTGATTTCAGAATAACATTCTGAGTAAGGGAGGAATAATATGGCAAAGAGACCCGTAATTGCAATAGTGGGGCGTCCTAATGTGGGGAAATCGACCCTTTTCAATAAGCTTGCAGGCCAGAGGATAGCGATAGTCAACGATACCCCCGGGGTCACAAGAGACAGGATATTCGGCGAGTGCGAATGGCGCGGCAGAAAATTATCACTTGTGGATACGGGCGGTATAGAGCCCTATTCAGAGGATATCATACTAAGACAGATGAGAAGGCAGGCTCAGCTTGCCATCGACGCTGCCGATGTTATTGTGTTTGTTACCGATCTTACGACAGGCGTAGTCGCCACCGATCATGACGTCGCTATGATGCTGCAAAAAAGCAATCGTCCGGTTGTGCTTTGTGTTAATAAATGCGACAGGGTGGGCGAGCCTGATCCGGCATTCTATGAATTCTACAATCTCGGGCTCGGAGATCCGATACAGGTTTCTTCTGTTCACGGCCACGGAACGGGCGATCTCCTTGATGCGGTATTTGAACACCTGCCCTTACAGACCGGCGAGGATGACGATGACGATACGATAAGCGTAGCTATCATAGGTCGTCCGAATGCGGGAAAATCCTCTCTGGTAAACAAAATAACCGGTGAGGAGCGCTGTATCGTCTCGGATATTGCAGGAACCACCCGTGACAGCATAGATACGGTGATAGAGAACAGTCACGGACGCTTCCGCCTTACTGATACGGCAGGAATAAGAAGGAACAGCCGCGTTGAGGACGAAATAGAAAAATACAGCATAATAAGGGCAAAAATGGCAATAGAGCGAAGCGATGTGTGCGTCATTATGATAGACGCTGCGGAGGGCTTTGCCGAGCAGGATTCAAAAATTGCAGGTCTTGCACATGAATCTGGCAAGGCGTGCATAATAGCGGTAAATAAATGGGATGCTGTTGAAAAGAACGACAGGACAATGAATGAATATCGCAAAAAGCTGGAAAATGATTTTTCCTTTATGTCATACGCTCCCATGATCTTTATATCGGCTAAAACAGGACAAAGGCTTGACAGATTGTTCGAGCTGATAATAACTGTAGTAAATTCTGCATCAATGAGGATATCAACAGGTGTCCTCAACGATCTTCTCAGCGAGGCAGTCGCAAGGGTCCAGCCGCCCACGGACAAGGGCAGAAGACTAAAGATACTCTATATGACTCAATCGGGCGTTAAACCGCCGACATTTGTTTTCTTTGTAAACTCCGCCGAGCTTTTTCATTTTTCTTATCAAAGATATCTTGAAAACAGGATAAGAGAGACCTTCGGCATGCAGGGAACTCCCATTCGCTTTGTAATCAGGGAGCGGGGAGACAAGGATAAACAGTAGCATAGAACAGAGGTGTTTTTTGTGGAGGAAATAATTGAATTTTTGTCCCAATTCTGGCTTCAGGCAATAATTGCTGCATTGGTGGCATATCTGATAAGCAGCGTCAATACTTCCATTATAGTAACAAGGATAGTTCTGCATAAGGATATAAGAACAATGGGCAGCGGCAACGCAGGCTTTACAAATGTTCTCAGGTGTGTCGGAAAGACTCCTGCGATCATCACCTTCATTGGTGATTTCCTGAAGGGGGTCATCTCTGTCGGCGTGGCAATGCTTCTGATGATCGGCGTGAGCGATCTGTACACCGGATATCTGATGTACATAGCGGGACTGTTTGCCGTAGTGGGACATACCTTTCCGGTGTATTACAAATTCAAGGGCGGCAAGGGAGTTGTAACGACCTTTGCGGTGATGCTTATGACGGACTGGCGCACGCTTATCTGCGCGCTGCTGATATTTGCTATATTATTTGTTATTACTCACATCATCTCAGTCTGCGCTCTTGTAAACTTTACGGTGTATACCTTCAGTGCATTCACATGGAGATATCTTGATTATCTGGGAGTGACATCATCATTCTCTCCGATGCCCGAACCGACCCTGCCGTTCGTTATATTCTCAGCAGTGACAGCACTGCTGATCGGCATACTCGTTATAGTGCGGCATAAGGACAACATAAAACGTCTTATTAACGGCACCGAAAAAAAGATAAAGGCAAAGAAATGATAACTGCCCGGTCTTTTCAGCAAAGAAGGACCGGGCATTTGACTATTGAAATATTTTACTGCGTTTTAAATAAAAAAACCGTGGTTGTTCAAGTATCATGTACAAAAAACAGCATAAAATCTACTTGTAGTAATTTTGAAAATATGATATAGTAATAGGGAATGAAAGGATTATTTCAAGAATAGGGTGATTTTTATGAATGTTTGGCTTGATCTCGGAATAGCAGCTCTCATCATTCTTTTTGGTTATTCCGGCTTCAAAAGAGGTTTCATATACATGGTCCTCAACGCTGCAGGCACAATAGTTTCTCTTATTGCGGCTTCGTTCCTGTCGTCAATGTTCTCCTTGCTGATATATAACCTTGCCTTCAAGCAGAATATCATCAACGGACTAACAGATGCCACCTCTCAGATAACAACCTCTGATCCTGCGCAGATGGCACAGCAGACTATAGAGGCGGTATCCAATTTCGTACTTAACGTCTTTTCATTCCTTGGGTTAGATCAGCAGTCGCTTGCGAATACGCTTAAGGAATCCGTAATCGGTATACCTGAAACACTTGAGGAGATAATCAGACCCTTTGCGGTAAAAATGATATCCTGCGTGCTCACGATAGTGTTCTTCCTTGTCCTTATGATAGTTGTCGGTTTTCTTATAAAAAAGTTCTCGGCAATGCTCAACAAGATCAAGATCATCGGTGTTCCAAACCGGATCCTCGGTATTGTTGTCGGAGTTGTTCAGGCTGTGTTTGTCTCAATGCTATTAACGCTCATACTCTATTTTGTTATGATGTTTATTGACCCGCAAAGCTGCGAGTCACTCAGACAGAGTATTGATAATACGATATTCTATTCATTGATAAAGAAGATAAGCTTGCCCGAATTGATAATCAACTGGCTTTCCACCTTATAAGCCGGGGTTAATTGACATCGGAAGGAGGGGTATCGGGAATAATGAACGGATCCTTCAAAAAGAACATTACAATACCGAATATTCTCACGATCCTCAGGATCGTTATTATAGTACCGCTTACAAGGTTTCTTCTTAAACAGGATTATATTATGGCAGGCGTGATGATACTGATCTCCGCTGTCACAGATATACTTGACGGCTTTCTTGCAAGAAAGCTCGGACAAATAACCGATCTCGGAAAGATACTCGACCCCATAGCTGATAAGCTTACTCTTATAGCGGTGGTCGTCTGTGCAAACGTACTGTATCCTGAGATAATGCCTTTCATAATAGTTCTGTTTACAAAAGAACTTCTTATGCTCAGCGGAGGAGCGTTTCTTCTGCGCTTCAAGATCAAGCCACCTGCTGCCAAATGGTACGGAAAGCTTTCCACCGTTTTGTTCTATACCTCGATAACCACACTTATACTTTTAAAAGCAATATGGGGTTATACAAACAGAACACTCTCGCTTGTTCTTCTGTCTGTTACAACTGCATCGATGCTGTTCTCGCTGATCATGTACACCTCAGTCTTTGTAAGACTTATACGAGCCTCAAAAAATGATGCTAATTCTGAGTTGCACGAGGATAAAGACCATGACTCCGACGATGCAGAAAATCAGAGCGAATGACAGCAGCTCCGTTCGCAGTTTTTCGGAGCCGGAAAAATAATAAAGAGGGCTTAAGAGAAGCCGTGCTTTCAAAATGTGATATATCATAAAAAGAAAAAAGGGAAGGGAGATACTGATAATGATACTTTGCAGCAAATGTAATAAAAGACCGGCAGTTGTTTTTGTGTCCAACTCTGCCAACTCGGCGGAATCTGTTGGTTATTGTCTTACCTGTGCAAAAGAAGCAGGAATAAAGCCTGTTACCGATATTATGGAGAAAATGGGGATATCTGAGGATGATCTTGATATGATGCAGGATCAGATGAGCGAGCTTATGGAGTCGGGAATGATACCTGAGGACATGAGTGAGCTTATGAACGGCGAGGACGACCCTGAGGAAGGCGAACAGGAGGACGATGAAGATTTCAGCCAGGGCGGAGCTCCTGCTTTTCCGCCGTTCTTCAAGAATCTGTTCTCGGGCGGTGCGTCCAAGAACAAGTCTGAAAAGGACGATAAGGGCAGCAGGAAGGAAGACCAGAAGGCTGCCAGAAAACGCAAGCGCAAGCATCTGGATGCATACTGCACCGATCTCACCGATAAGGCGAGAAACGGAAAGATAGACAGGATAGTCGGAAGAGAAAATGAGCTTGACAGAGTAATCCAGATACTCAGCCGCAGAACAAAGAATAATCCTTGTCTTATAGGCGAGCCGGGCGTAGGTAAAACCGCAATAGCAGAAGGGCTTGCTCTCAGGATAGCTCAAGGCAAGGTGCCTATGAGACTGCAGAAGAAGGAGATTCATCTTCTTGATATGACTGCACTTGTGGCAGGCACACAATTCAGAGGTCAGTTTGAGAGCAGGATCAAGGGGCTTATAGATGAGGTCAAGGCGGACGGTAACGTCATACTCTTTATCGATGAGGTACACAGCCTTGTCGGAGCGGGTGAATCCGAGGGCTCAATGAATGCAGCAAATATAATGAAGCCTGCCCTGTCAAGAGGAGAGATACAGGTCATTGGCGCTACGACCTTTAACGAATACAGGAAGTATATCGAAAAGGACGCCGCTCTTGAGAGAAGATTCCAGCCGGTAACTGTGGCGGAGCCGTCTATCAGTGAGACGATCGACATAATCCTCGGCGTAAAATCCTATTACGAGGAATATCACAGGGTCAGAATGGCTGATGATATCGTAAGAAAAACAGTCGTTCTTTCCGAAAGATATATAACCGACAGATTTCTTCCTGATAAGGCGATCGACCTCCTTGACGAGTCTTGTACTCATGCGGCTCTCAGAAACAAGGAGCTTGAGGCGTTTGACAGAGATACCGCAAAGCTTGACGACCTCAAAAAGCAGGAGGAGGAGCTTGCCTCTGAGACAGAGATCGACTATGAAAAGCTTGCGACCGTCAGATATGAGATAGCAAGACTTGAAAAAAGCCTTGACGATATGAAGGAAAAGGATCTCACTGCTGAGGTTGGCGAAGAGGATATCGCTCATGTTATCGAGCTGTGGACAGGGATCCCGGCGTCAAAGGTGCAGGAGAATGAGCTTAATAAGCTTGCAGACCTTGAGGAGCAGCTTAAGAGCAAGGTGATAGGTCAGGATGAGGCTGTAAAGGCGCTTGCTGCCGCAGTAAAACGCAGCAGGGTGCAGATCAGCCCGAGACGCAGACCGGCATCCTTCATTTTTGTAGGTCCTACAGGCGTAGGAAAGACAGAGCTTGTAAAGGTGCTTGCCGCAGAGCTTTTCAATACTCCCGAGACACTTATCAGGCTCGATATGTCAGAGTATATGGAGAAGCATTCGGTGTCAAAGATAATCGGCTCGCCTCCGGGATATGTCGGCTATGAAGAGGCAGGACAGGTCACGGAAAAGGTCAGACGCAGACCCTACTCCGTTCTTCTCTTTGATGAAATAGAAAAGGCTCACCCGGACGTACTTAATATCCTTCTGCAGATCCTCGATGAAGGCGTTCTGACAGATGCTCAGGGCAGAAAGGTAAACTTTGCAAACACTGTCATTGTAATGACCTCAAATGCAGGCAGTGAAAAGAGGGAAAACGCTCTCGGCTTTGCGAAAACAGAGGCCGAGGCTACGGCTGAGAAGGTAAGAAAGGCGCTTTCAGAGTTCCTTCGTCCCGAGTTCATCAGCAGACTTGACGAGATAATCATATTCAGACATCTCACCGAGGAGGATTTTGTAGCGATAGCTGCCCTTATGCTCAGCGAGTATGTTGATACCCTCAAGGAAAAGGGAATAGCCTTTTCCTACGATGAAAAGGCTCAGAGACTGCTTGCGAAAAAGGCATACGGCGGAAAGAGCGGCGCGAGAGATCTGAGAAACCTTATCCGCAAGGAGGTAGAGGACAAGATCGCTAACGCGATAGTAGAAAGCAGGACCGGTTCTCTCATCGGTATCAATGTTACTGCTGATGAAGAGAATATCAAACTTGATATCCTCTGATAAAGCAGAAAAAGAATATTACGGCTTTTCACTTCGTATCCTGTGATACAAGCGAAAAGCCGTTTTTTCTTGAAAATTTTTAAGCTAAAGTTTACTCCTGCTTCATTATGAATTAAAAACGGATATATATTAATGATATATCATCATTATATAAGTAGCGAGGAGATGTTATTATGAAACGAAATGCTGCGTTGATGCTATGCATGTTTTTATCCTTATTCACCTGCGGCTGTGAAGCGGCAGGCGTCACTTCACAGGAGCTGAGGACTGAAAACAGCTTTGATATAATATACGGAGACAAGAAAGCTGACAATGAGACGTTACACGATAACTCCGATTTAAGCAATACACTTCTTATCAGTGAAAATGATGAAGACTATGATGCTCAGTCTGTAAAAAATGAATAAAGCATAAAACAAGGACTGCCGTGCAATGTGCGGCAGTCCGTTTGTTTGTATCCGGAAAAGTCTGATACTGATGCTTATGCTTTCTTAACTACTTTAAGCGTAAGAACCTTTGATACTATCTTGCCCCTTGTATCCTTGACCTTTACCTTGAGATAATATGTTCCTGCTGAAGTGGGCTTAAAGGATATTTTGCTGTTTGTGCTGTAGCTTTTCAGCTCAGAGTAAGAGGATTTTCCGCTCTTTTTGAAGTATACTGCATATTTATAGGGAGCAACTCCGCCATAACCTGCAGCCTTTATGACCACACTTTTTCCGAGAGTGATCTTTGATGCTGAAAGGGTGGACTTGTTTTTAAGACCGGGCTTAACAGTTACATTGAATACCTTCCTGACAAGTGTACCCTCTGAATCCTTGACCGTAACAAGAATATTATAATTGCCAGCCGAGGAGGGCTTTACCGAAGCTGTTTTTGATGTGCTGAAGCCCTTTACAGCAGTGTATTTGTCCGCTGTGGACTTTTTGTAGTATACGGCGTACTTGTATGTCGGCAGACCGCCTGTGGCTGCTGCATTTACGGTAAAGGTCTTTCCGAGCATAAGTGAGGTTGCGGAAACAGTGGATTTGTTTGCAAGCTTTGCTCTTACTGTCAGAGTAAAGAGCTTTCTTACATAGCTGCCCTTTGCGTCCTTGACAATAACTATTATGTTGTATTTGCCTGAGGAGGTGGGCTTGAAGGCGGCGTTTGCGGCAATGGTGTAATTTCTGAGTTTGACATATTTTTTAGCAGTGGACTTTTTATAATAGAACGCATATTTATATGTCTTTGTTCCGCCGGAGGCCTTTCCGGTTATTTTTACTGAATTGCCAAGGGTGATCGCCTTTGCGGAGATAGTTGAATTGTTCTTGAGAGGAGCGGAAACAGTTATAGTAAAGGTCTTGCCGACCATTTTACCCTTTGCATCCTTTACTCTGACAAGTATATTATACTTGCCTGTTCCCTTGGGCTTGATGTTGGCAGTCTTTGCCGTGCTGTAATTTCTTACTGCTGAATAATACTTTGAGGAAGCGCTCTTATAATAGAATGCGTATTTGTAAGAAGCAGCACCGCCCGTAGCATTTGCCTTGACTGTAACGTATTTTCCAAGCTCGATAGCCTTAGCAGAAATAGTAGCGCTGAGCTTAAGCGGAGCCTTTACAGTAAGCTTGAATACCTTATCGGCTGTTTTGCCCTTGCTGTCATAGGCTTTGACCTTGATATAGTAAATTCCTGCAGATGTGGGCTTGAAGGCGGAGGAGGTAAGAGTGCTCGCCTTTCTGAGTGTTGTATAATACTTGGAGGTCGACTTTCTGTAATACACTGCATACTTGTATGCTTTTGTGCCTCCCGAAGCGGCATGAGTAAGCTTGACTGCCTTTCCGGTTTCTATAACTGTAGCGGAAATTGAGGACTTGTTTTCAAGCGGAAGCACAGTTTTTGCTTTTACGGTGAGGGTCAGAGTTTTGCTTGCGATCTTGCCTCTGCTGTCCTTTACCTTGACAAGTATATAGTAAATGCCTGCCGAGGTCGGTTTATATGCTTTTGTAGCTACAGTGCTTTCTGTCTTGATAGTCTTATAGTATTTATCGCTGCTCTTTTTTATCATGACAGTGTATTTATAGGGCTTTACTCCTCCTGTAGCAGAGCAGTTTATTCTTACTGCACCGCCGAGAGTAAGTGTGCTGACTGAGAGAGTGGAGGTGTTTTTAAGTGCGGGAATGACAGCATTGACCTTGAGGGTATGAGCATCGGTCGAGGTTGCGCCTGTTGCATCCTTCACGGTAAGACGGACAGTGTAGGAGCCTGTGAGCGCAGGCTTCCATGTTTTATAGGCCGATGTGCTGAAGCCCTTTATGGTGGTATAACCTGAGGCGGAGCTGTGCTTGACGTCGATCTGATACTGATAGGGAGCAGTACCCTCTGTAGCAGAGCAGCGAATAGTTACTGACTTGCCTTTGTCTATGCTGTAGGAGCTGAGAGTGACCTTTGCCTTAGGCTCGGACTTGTCCGTGAGATATGCAGAGCTTGCATTCCATGCAAGGTGATATACATTGTGCTTATAAAGCAGAGCCTTGTATGTGCTTGCAGTGAAGCTGCCGCTTGACGGAACAGCTAAAACAAAGTCATTACCGACCTTTGTTCTGTCTGCGCGCAGGCGAAGCTTGCCGGTTATTCCGGGATCAACAGAGACAGAATGTGTGAGGTTTACATTATCTGTAATGTTGAGCTTTCCTGAGAAGGATGCTTTTCCTGAGTTTCCAACGAATACGGCGCTGTTTGTTCCGTAGAAGTTGTCTGCATTGCCGTATATGGAGGTGTTGCTGCCGACTGTCAGACTGCCGCATTCAAGGCTGATCGTTGCGCCGTCCTGATTGTCGTTGAAATTGTCGTGAATAATAGTATTGCTGATGCTTACATTACACTCAGCGGAATCGCAGTAAATTGCCGAGCCTGCCTTTGCCTTGTTGAATCTGATCTCTGTACCGCCGGAGCAATTGAGAACAGAAGAGCCGGAGAGGTAGATGACGCCTTCATACCAGGTACGGTTTTTGGAAATAATACAGCCGTTGAGCGTGATGTTGGAGGATGTGCTCTTTACCACGCAGCCCTTTGATGTTGAGTTGCAGTTCTGAACGGTAACGCCCTTGCCAAGTGTGAGAGAAGCGCTGGAAACATCAAAGAAGGGGGAGCCTGTATAATCTCCGTCTGAATCATAGAAGTAGTCGTTATCGAATACCACCATATCATCGCGGCTCTCATCATAAGCCTTTACGGTAAGTGAACCGCCTGAGGTGATGCGGAAGGGAGCTTCATTCTTGGTAGTGTTAAAGATGACGATCTGCTTTGATGAGGATGCAGGCTTCAGAGTTATAGCCTTAGAGATGTTTATGCCCTCCTTGATATAGCAGCTTCCGAGAAGCTCGACCGTAGCTCCTGAAGGTGCCGCATCAATGGCAGCCTTGAGGGTGTTGTAGTATGTGCCGTTTACAGAAGCAACTGCCTTTCCGGAAAAGCTGCCGGGATTGAAGGAAATGCTTGAATAGACGTTGAGCTGAGAGTCGTAGGCGTTGATAGTGTAGGAGCCGAGAGCAGTGGTCTCTGTGTATTCATTGCCCCATCTGAAATCAACTACTTTGCCGTTTTTGACTATCTCAAAGCCGAGATGTCCCTCAACACAGGAGGCAGGGATCGAGAAATACATTGTATTGGTGTTTGTGTTAAAGGAGGATACCTCGATATCACCCTTGCCGACATTGGATATCTTTTTCCTGTTATAGCTGTCGGTAGCATAGTAATAGAGCTTGGGCTTCTTTGATGTATCGAGATTCATCGCATTGATAGCATTGGTGTAGTTTGAGCTTTCGTTTTTAAGATAGCCGTATTTTTTGAAATAATACGTAAGGTCGATGCCGAGGATCTTTGAAGAATAAGCTGAGAATTTTTCCTTTAAGGTCGTGTTAAGAAGATATTGGTCAGCCTGTTCGTTTCCACAGGTCTGGAATCTGAACATCTTCTCGACCTCGGCCCAGTAGCCGTTGTGATATACCTCGAGATCCCAGAACATGGGGAGCTGCCAGAAATAATGCGTATCGCCCCTGTTTTCATCGAGCCAGAAATTATTCTGATCCTCTGGAGCTATAAGGGTGATGTCATATCTTGAGGAATCCTTGCTGACACAGATAGAATCGTACATATTATGCTCAAGGACATATTTCATCGACCACATATTGTTGGTGATCTCCGTATATTCTCTCGTGTTGTCGTCCATGGAATGACCTACTTCATGAGGGAAGCCCCAGCCGTATCTGCCCAAAAGGAAGCAGCCGAGCCAGTTGTTGTCCTGGATACAGATCATTTCGGGGGTCGAATAGGCGCCTGCATAGGGCTGGTTCACCTTGACACCGAGATACATGTTTTCATATTCTGCCTTAGTCATACCGGCGTGCGCCATCATATAGTCGATGAACTTATCCCAGTTGTTGACTGTTTCAGTCGGGCTGAGACCCTCCTGGATATATGCCTCAACGGTTCTTTCCAGGGTTATTGTCATATATGAGTATGTAGAATAAAGCTCAACACAGTTATGATAGCCCTTTTCGCCGTTCTTGTAGTGCTTGTAGTATTCCTTTATCTTCTCAAGAAACTCGTGAGTATTATCCTTTGCCTTGAAGGTAGGAACCTTGTCGCCGCCCTTGATCTCAACTCTTACCTTGTCGCTCTGCTGCTCTTCGGTATAGGGGTTGAGGATATAGATAAGACCGCCTGGCTCGACATCGGGCTGCACATAGCTTGAAAAAGGCTTTGAATGAACCGAAGGTGTGGTTATTATATTGTTTCCTCTCTGCAGGCTGTAGGTTAACTCCTCATGGCAGTCGGAAATATGCTGGGTAAACATGATCTGAGGCAGCGGATCGCCGGACGCTGCTTCAACAAAAACAGAAAACTGTTCTCCGGGAGATACCCATATTCCGGTGGGCTGTCTGTCAGTAGCAAACCATTTCATGTGTACCTTCGCCGCATGCTCGGTGCTGCTGCCTATTCTTTTCGGAATAAACACGGCAAGCTCTTCAACGGTCTTTCCGTCAACGATATCATTCGCTCTGCTGAGTGTCTTCTGCAGATCCTGCGGAAGCGAGTAGGCTGCTGCCTTTGAAACAAGATCCTTGATATAGGCAGAGGTCACACCGCTTGAAAACTTGGTTTTGGTGCAGTCGTCCGGATCAAAGATCTTATTGATCTTTATGACCAGATCCCTCAGCTCAGGTGAGTTCTCTACCTTATACATCCTCATCAGCTGGCCAAAGTCGCTCTTCTCGGTGTTGTGAACGGTAAACCATTCGTTGGAATACATTGATATGGAGTAGGAGGTGCCGTTGACCTGCTTAGAGATGTTGAAGGTCACTGTGCCGTCTAAAGTTGACGGTTCAAGATTAAGTGTCGTGTATTGATCGGTAAAGCTCAAAGCGCCGTAGCCGACAATATCGAGGTACTGACCGCTGAAGTTCTGAATGGTGTAGTTATTGTTTCCTTTATTGCTGAATGTGTAGAAGTATTTTTCCGGTACTTCGAGGTCGGTCACGGCTTCGTCAAGCATTCCGGAAGAAAAGGCGGGGAAGGAATTGTTGTCCGGATGGATCGCGCTTGTCATGACAGTTCCTGTGTTGACGTTGTAGATAAAGTAGCTTCCATCTGGCAGGCTCTGTGATGAATTGGCAAGATAGAGGCTTTGCTCGGATGCGCTTGCCATGACAGATGGGGTGTCGGTTCCGCTTTGCGACACTGCTCCGGCACTGACGGCAGCGGACGAGATTGCCACTACGCCGGTGAGTATCAGGGACAAAGCTTTTCTGAGATGTTTTGGTATCATTGTTATCTTCTCCTTTTCTAAGATTTTTTAGCTGATCTTAATTATAATACTAATGTATATATTTTTCTACTGTATTTGCAAAAATCTCTGTTATAAACATAACAAGTGTTAATAATTTGGTAATAATTGCAATAAAGTCTATTCACACATTTCATTGATAGTTCATTTTAGGTCGGATATTTCCGACCATAAAGGGGAAAATATCATTGAAAAATGATGTAAATATCAACAATAGTAACATAATACTTATTTTGAGAGTTTTATTATTGACATAAATTAACAAGAATAGTATAATTTTAGATGTGATAGATTATATTCTGTCCCAAAGGAAGACAATGCAGAGCTTTTAAGCAGCCCTGCAGAAATCATTGAAAAAAAAGGAGTCTTGTTATGGAACTCAAAGGTTTGACGGCAAAAGAGGTCGAAAAGAGCCGTGAGCAATACGGTACCAACGACCTTACTCAGATCCCACCGGATCCGCTGTGGAAAAAGATCCTCATCGGTTTTACCGACCCTATGATCATGATACTCCTCGTTGCCCTTGTAGTGCAGGTAGTGCTGTTCTTTATGGGGCAGGCCGAATGGTTCGAGCCTGTGGGTATCCTTATCGCAATACTGATCGCAAACGGAGTGGCCTCCATCAGTGAATATAAGCAGGAAAACAAGGCTCAGGCTCTCAAGTCTGAGGAAGAGGCCAAGGAGATGACAAAGGTCCTCCGTGACGGCAAGCTCATGGAGATACATGTCAGCGAGGTCGTAGTGGGCGACCTTGTATATCTTCAGGCGGGCGACAAGATCCCCGCTGACGGTATCATCGTGAAGGGCGAGATCAAGGTCGATCAGGCAGCTCTCAACGGCGAGACCGAGGAAGCCGAGAAGATCCCCTATGTAGAAGGCGAAGAATATGACATCAAGGATCTTCTTAACAAATACTACGCCTACAGAGGTACGGTCGTCTGCGGAGGCGACGGTTACATGGAGGTCAAGGTGGTCGGAGATAAGACCCTCTTCGGAGAGCTTGCTCTTGAGGTGCAGGAGGATACAAGAAAAACTCCTCTCCAGGTCAAGCTTGCAAAGCTTGCAAAGCAGATATCCACCTTCGGCTATATCGGCGCTGCAGCCATAATTGTTGCAGTAATTCTTAAAACTGTTCTCACCGGTCATGCACCTTCGGATTTCTACGGCTGGCTCAGGCTTTGTCTTGACGCTATCACCGTAGCTGTTACAGTCATTGTCTGCGCGGTTCCCGAGGGTCTGCCAATGCTCACGTCTATCCTTCTTTCCTTCCAGAGCATGAAAATGGCCAAGGACAACGTCCTTGTCCGTAAGATAAACGGTCTTGAAACAGCAGGAAGTCTCAGCCTCCTGTTCTCGGATAAGACAGGCACTATCACAGAGGGCAAGCTCTCTGTTGTAGAAATGGCTACAGGCAATGTCACAGTCTTTGACAAGCTTTCAAAAATGCCCGGTCCGCTTGCGCTTGATGTTATCACCGGTATCGGTATCAACAACAGCGCCGTAGCAAGTGACGGCAATATCCTCGGCGGCAACAGCACCGACCGTGCGCTGATGTCATATCTTGTTTCTGCTGATGCAGTAAACAAGCTTGCAAAAGAGGATGTAAAGGCATTTAATCCCTTCGATTCTGCAAAGAAGTATTCAAGTGTTACAATCAAGCGTGACGGCAAGAATGTCACCTATATCAAGGGTGCGCCCGAGAAGATACTTGACAGATGCACGACATTTGTAGATGAAAAGGGAACAGTTAAGAAGCTTACCGAAAAGAATTACCTTACCTCATACATCGACACTCAGGCAGGACGCTCGATGCGTCTTCTTGCAGTTGCAAAGGCTGAGGGAGACAACGCAGACGGCGAGCTTACTCTCGTGTGCGTCATCAGCATTCGTGATAACGTAAGACCCGAGGCTATCGAGGCTATCAAAGAGGTTCAGAATGCAGGAATACAGGTAGTTATGGTAACAGGCGACAGAAAAGAGACAGCCTGCGCTATTGCAAAAGAGGCAGGACTCCTCAGAGAGAATACAGATGTTGCTCTCACCTCGGCTGAGCTTGCGGAAAAGACCGACGAAGAGCTTAAGGCTATCATGCCTAACCTCAGAGTTGTTTCCCGCGCACTCCCCACAGACAAGAGCCGTCTTGTAAGATGCGCTCAGGAGCTTGATTATGTTGTCGGGATGACAGGCGACGGCGTAAACGATTCTCCCGCTCTTAAAAAGGCCGATGTTGGCTTTGCAATGGGCAGCGGAACAGAGGTCGCAAAGGAAGCCGGCGATATTACAATTCTTGACGATAACTTCTCATCTATCGAAAAAGCTATCCTCTACGGCAGAACGATGTTCAAGAGCATTCGCAAGTTCCTTATCTTCCAGCTCACTGTTAATGTGGCTGCGGTCCTTATATGCTTCATCGGTCCGCTCCTTGGCTGCAACGTAGTTCTTACAGTTGTTCAGCTCCTTCTCATCAACCTTGCAATGGATACCCTTGCGGCTATCGCATTCGGCAGCGAGCCTGCTCTCAAGGAATATATGAGAGACAAGCCTGTGCCAAGAAGCGAAAGCATAGTTAC
>ONFW01000118.1 GCA_900317215.1 uncultured Eubacteriales bacterium
TCAATATGAGAAAAAGAGAGGAAATCCTTGCAGGCGGCAGCGTTTGGTATTCTAACTGGGATACGATTGATCGTGATCTGAAAACTGCATGGAAAAAGATCAACGCGGTAAATTGGCGATTGCTGGATCATCATGACTTTGCCGTTTCTGTTGCGCACTTGTTTCCTGCTGTATGGCAAGTGCACCCGTTCCGTGAGGGTAATACCAGAACAACGGTTATGATGTTAGCTTTCTTTGCCGAAAAATACGGGTATTACTTTGATTATGAGTTGATGGCAGCCAGTGCCGGATATGTCCGTAATGCTTTAGTTTTATGCTGTTTTGGCGAAAACTCAGAATATGAACATCTTGAAAAAATACTACTCGACGCGATTAGTACCGAGCCGATAGAAGAGACAGAGGACGACACAGATTCAGGCGATTCAAGATTATCGAAATATGAAAAGTATTATACAAAGGACTATACACCCACCCCTCACGAATACGTAGAGGATACAAAAGAATAAGCAATAAAAAAGACGAGTTCGGATTGTTCCGACTCGTCTTTTTGGTAGTATTACGTCGTATCAATGCTCTGCAGTAATAGTTTACCGAGGCGTAGTTACTGACGAAATCAAAAGTGACTTCCAAGGTTTGTATTGTGAATCATAGGTAAGAAGAAGTAATAGTAAAAGCGTAACCTGATGAATAGAAACCTGATACGAAGGCGTATTAAGTGCGTAAGTTGGTTGGCGACAACGAAGCGTTGTATAGGATAAACGTACTCCGACGCAAGTATTCGCTATTCAAACCATAGGCTTGATTTTCGGTCAAAACATCGCTATAATAATTATAAATCGTTGAGAATAGAATGCATTCGGTTTGGAATTTCTGTTTATCCGGATCGTATATAGCGTTGTTCATTCATTGTCAGGAGGTCTCAGGATGAAAAGAACAATAACCTTTTTTCTGTCCGTGTTACTTATGTTGTCTGTGCTGATGGCGGCGATCCCTTCTGCCGCTGCGCAAGAGGAGACGGTCGATGAGTTATTCGACGCCGAAACTGAATCGGGGGTCAAATATTTTTATGGCGACCGTACACCATATCAGGGAAAGGATGAAGCTCCCCGGAGATGTGATAAAGACATTTCTCCGACAGGTGCGGACAAGGACATTGAAGAATACAGCTATCAGATCATCCCGCTTCTTTCTCCGCTTAATCTTTTCTTCTTTGTCAAAACCGATAATCCCGATCCGCGTTCATTCCGCTTTGCCGATCAGAACACGATCTATTCCGAAACAGGAGATTCGATCAGTGCTTATCAGGATTACAATGATAACATCATTGCTTTTGCGGACGTAGATTACGATGATCCTCAGACCGGGCGGGTCAATGGCGGTTATATCTTCAAGGCCGATAATTATGATACGGACGGCGGTTCTCTCGTGCTGCAGCGAAAGGTCAAAAGCGGCAACTGGAGCTATACATGGGAGGATACTAAGGTCAATGTGACACTTCCTCTGCTGAGAGATACCGTTGACTATCTGATCGACAGATTTGCCGATAAAGGCGCAGGCTTCTTTGATAACATGAACGCGGTACAGGACGGCTTTGAAAGCATATCGTTTTACAATGGCTCTAACGTTCGCGGAGAGTTGGTGCAAAGCGATCCGTACTGGTCGGCGGCGGTAGCGGGACATATCGATCAGAGCTTCTATATCTACAGCCCTTACAGCCGTAAGAATACGCGCTCTCTTTTTGCCTCAGCATTGTATCCCCTCAGATATGATTCTCTCGGCTTTCCGGGAATGATGGCGGCGATCGCACAGCGTCTGGACAGTTCATCGTCGTACAAATGGAATGAGAATTATCATTGGTTGGTTGATGTGACTTATAACGGAGAGACTCGTTCTTTCGGCGGTCAGGGAAAGGTGGAAGGACAGTCAATCAGCGAGGATAAGATCATTCGGCGCTTTACCTTTGACGAAAATGATCTTGACATCACTCCCGAAGAATCATATGACCTGTTGTATGCTTACTCTCAGACGGAGATGGATGATGATATTCCGCGCGAAGACGCTCTGACATGGGAGTTTATCTGCGATACTGTCGGCGAAGGAGCATGGGTGAAGCTCGTTAACGGGTATACATATCTTTATACCGGAGAAAACTCTGATTCGATCAGTGCCGAAGACTGGGGCGTAGGCAACAGTATCTACTGGGGTGGAAAGATGGGTTACTTCACCGAAACATGGGTCGACGGAAGATATATCACCAACTGGAGACGCATCGAGCAGGGCGCGAAATTCGAGGATCATCCGAATGCGTCTGTCTATGTCAAAAACATAAAAGTTCCGCTCGTTTCCTATAAGACAACATATCAATTTGATTATGACACACAGAAGTATATCCCAAAGCGAACAATCAATGAAATCACCGAGGTCGAGAAAAACGTGCTGTTTGAGCATAACAGCACAGAGGATATCTGGACGGCGGGCTACAGCACGTTCGGCTATCAATATGCTTCTTATAGTATGATGAAAAGCTTGGTAGAGGAAGGACTGCTCGATGAAAAGTATCTCGATATGGTCACGCTGACGCGAGAAGACGTTGAAGCGATGAACGTGGATAAAAACAGCGACTATCTGCCGTGGCAGGGTTATCTGTTTGACGGAACTGCGGTACCGGGTACACCGTTCGGCTTTGATTATCTGATCGGCGATTCCGACGGGAACAGCGAGATCGAAGTTATCGATTCAACCTTACTTCAGCGGTTTCTTGCAGAGATGAAAACGACTTGTTCAGATGAGGAACTGATCCGTGGCGATGCGGATCTGAATGGGCTGATCGAGCTGCCTGATGTTACGATGCTGCAGTTTTATCTGGCCGGTATGAAAACAAATTGCAGGATCGGTGAAATAATAACGGATAGCGATTGAGATAAGACATACCATAGAAATCGTTGCTACAATAAGATTCGGGGTGCTGATATATCAGCACCCCGTTTTTGCGTGTTGATTGTAATTTACAGGAAAAGATGATCCTTTTATTAACTCGCAATTTCTGGTTCATTGGCTGTCGTCTTGAACATCGTCAATGATTCTATTAAGGTCTATGTTTAGATCCCCAATCGATATACCGGCTTTACCGGAGAGTCGGTTCGCTTCACAGCAAGAAGGCGTTCACGAAATTCAGACATTAATGATTCACGTGAATTAATTCCTTTCGAAAATCTCCTTGGGCGAAAGGTTATCTTCTTCCGAA
>ONFW01000052.1 GCA_900317215.1 uncultured Eubacteriales bacterium
CTTCATAACTCCGATACGCGTACCCATGGTCATGGCCTCTGTCTGGTCGTGTGTAACGTAGATGAATGTTGTCTTAAGTCTGTGGTGAAGCTTTGTGATCTCGACACGCATCTGAACACGGAGCTTAGCATCCAAGTTGGAGAGAGGCTCGTCCATAAGGAATACCTTAGGATCACGAACGATAGCACGTCCAAGAGCAACACGCTGTCTCTGACCACCGGAAAGAGCCTTGGGCTTACGTTCAAGAAGATGAGCGATATCAAGTGATCTTGCAGCCTCTTCAACACGTCTTCTGATCTCCTCGGGGGGAGTCTTGCGGAGCTTAAGTCCGAAAGCCATGTTATCAAAAACTGTCATGTGCGGATAAAGAGCATAGTTCTGGAAAACCATTGCTATATCTCTCTCTTTAGGAGATATGTCGTTAGCAAGGACATCGCCGATATGAAGCTCGCCCTTTGAAATGTCCTCAAGACCTGCGATCATACGAAGAGTTGTAGACTTACCGCAGCCGGAAGGACCAACGAAAATGATAAATTCCTTGTCAGCAATCTCGAGATTGAAATTACTAACAGCAACAACATTTCCGTCATAGATCTTGTAAACATTTTTTAATGATACACTTGCCATA
The DNA here is from genome assembly GCA_900317215.1 of uncultured Eubacteriales bacterium. Classification (GTDB taxonomy): domain Bacteria; phylum Bacillota; class Clostridia; order Oscillospirales; family Acutalibacteraceae; genus UBA1213. Next base: position 629 of record ONFW01000052.1, read on the forward strand.
ATTATCCTCCTGAATTCGCTCATAAAAGCGTATTTGAAATCAATATTCAACACTAATACTATAACAGATTTTTTCCAAAAATAAAAGACATTTTTTTACTAAAATCTAACCCTCTACTTTAGGTATAATTCACATAAGACAAATTTCAATACCCCATTTTGTACACAATGTATACTAAAATTTATACTAAATGCCGTGTTTTAGGTTTAAAATATCTATAAGCTCCTGATCTGTCAGATATCTCGACTTTCCCGGATCAAGTGCTTCATCAAGGAATACCTGTCCTATCCTGAGTCTCTTCAGTGCCGTGACCTCTGCTCCTACTGCGTGAAACATTCTTTTTATCTGGTGAAATTTCCCCTCGCAGATCTCTACGAGAGCTTTGTTTTTTTCGATTATTTTCATTTCCGCAGGCATGAATTCAAGCTCTCCCAGGCGTATTCCCTTTTCAAAGGCGGCAGCGTCGCAGTCTGTCAGAGCTCTGTCGCACTCAGCCTCATAGAGCTTGTAGACATGGCTTTTAGGAGAGAGCATTTTATGGGCAAGCTCTCCGTCATTGGTGATAAGGATAAAGCCCTCTGTGTCCTTGTCGAGCCTGCCTGCAGGAAAAAGACCGCGTCTTTTCATTTCCTCGGGGAGCAGATCGATCACGGTCCTTGAATGCTTATCGTTGCTTGCCGATAAGACTCCCTTTGGCTTATTCATCATGATATATACAAATCTGCTTATGCTGATCCTCTCGCCGTCGATACGTATTTCCGTTTGCTCAGGGTCAAATTTTTCCTCGGGTCTCCTGACAGTAACGCCGTTTGCCGTCACTCTGCCGGCTTTGATAAGGGCTTTGGCAGCGCTCCTGCCCTCGGTGTTTCTTGATGAGAGTATCTTGTCTATTCTTTCCACTGCCATATAATCAATTCCTTTCGCAATTCTGATTCTATGATATCATATCATATCCTCTTTTTCAATCTATGGCTTAACAACCGTGCAACGCTTCGGCTGCTTGCCATAAAAAAATGACTTTTCATTTCGTCGTGCCTGACGTTCCTGCTGTTATCGCTTCGACGCCTATACCCGTTCAGAGCAGGAGATGTAAGCCGGATCTGAACGATCTATATTTGCGCCTGACCTTTAATTGACGTCGGACAGAAGGCTGTTTTGAGCGAACGGGAGCTTTTCTTTCACCTCTGAGGAATATTACTCATAGTATAAATCAGAGTAAGGAGGCTGTTTTAATGAAAACTATAGTATACACGGTCAGAAAGGGAGACACCCTTTATGATATTGCAAAACGCTGCGGCACAACGGTGAATATGATAGCAGGTTTTAACGGTATCTCAGACCCCGACATGATATACGAGGGGCAGATACTCAGGATCCCCGTATCCGAGCTGCCCTGTGTAAAGGGAAAGGACGATAAGGGATATATTGAATATACCGTAAAAAAGGGGGATACTCTTGCGGAAATTGCCGTATTGTATGATACAGGAGTTGAAAGGCTTGCCGATATCAACGGCATCTCAGATCCGGATATGATCTATGAAGGTCAGCTTATTCTTATTCCC
>ONFW01000119.1 GCA_900317215.1 uncultured Eubacteriales bacterium
ATAACCCCCTTGTAATTTTAAACTATAGTAACATAAACGATGAACCAAATCAAGATTTTTTTAAGAAACCGCATGCCGCCATAAAAGAAGATCATCAAACACATCTGTTCACTGAAATGCAGAACACGTATATGCTGGGCGGAAGAAATACTATGGATTTTTCGTTTTTGCTGTGATATAATTCAAGTATCGTTAATGCGATAAATCGGAGTTTACGGGAGTAAAAGAAAATGACTCTATATGACAGACTTATTGAACAAAAAGACGCCGAATATAAAGAATTCCAGGCAAGGCTTATCCCGAATATATCGCCCGAGAGTATTATAGGAGTCAGAACTCCACAGATCAGGAAGCTCGCAAAAGAGGTTTTCATCAGCGACTTCAGAGATGAGTTTTTAAACGATCTGCCTCATAAATACTACGAGGAGAATCTGATCCATTTTTTTGTGCTGGCTCAGATCAAGGATTTTGACGAATGCGTTAAAAAAGTGGAATTATTTCTCCCTTATATTGACTGCTGGCCTTTATCGGATCAGGCAAACCCGAGATCATTTAAAATGAATCATCAGAAGCTTTTGCCCTATATAAAAAAATGGATCTTGTCTCAGCATGTTTATACATCAAGATTCGGGATCCGTATGCTGATGAATGAATTTCTCGACAAGGATTTCAAGGAAGAATACCTCGAGCTTGCAGCTTCCAAAAAGAGCGAGGACTACTATCTTAAAATGATGATCGCTTGGTTTTTCGCAACAGCTCTTGCGAAAAGATATGATGAAAGCATTAAGTACATTGAAAGCCGCAGGCTGGGTGAATGGGTACACAAAAAGACCATTCAAAAAGCTGTAGAAAGCTACAGGATAACAGATGAGCATAAAGAATTTCTTAAAAGCCTTAGATAAACTCCGTTCAGGGACCTCAACAAATAACGATCATGAGGCAAAGCACGGCTCTCATCTTTGTTTAAGAATCATTATGTTTTTTACCTGCATTTTCTATTAATGCTCAGAAAAATCGTTAGTGTGTATAAAAAGGTCAGCGGCTTGCAAAAAAGCTCCCTGACCTTTTTCTTATATATTATTTGTTTTTAAGTTTTTTTCTTCGCCGCAGCCTGAGGCTTGCTATCTTTAGCTCTCACTTCAGTCTTTTTTGCTTCCTTCGGCAGCAATATGGTCGGAGTTGGTATGTATTTTGCCGCAACAGATGCAAACAGCATTATCGGTATAAGCCTCGGCGGGAAAAGGATCATTAAAAGCAGAACGGTCGCTATCGGCTTTTTAAGTGTATGCCCGACAAGCGCCGTTGTGACTAATGCCGTACTGAACAGGACATTCACCCCAAGCAGCAGGCTCATAGCGCAGCCTATGCTTATCCCGCAGAAGATAACGGGAAAGAAATGCCCTCCCTTGAGCCCTGTATCTATGCATATATTCGTCAGCAGAAGCTTGACAATTGCAATGACGATAAGCATTACAGCACCGATCTTTTCCATATTATCCATGACCTCGGTGATCTGATGCTCTCCCGAAAACATTGTCAGCGGAAGGATCATTCCGGATATACCGAGGATAAGTCCGCCGCATACTGCGCGGAGAACAACAAGCTTTTTCAGATAATGCTCTATCACACCCGTAAGCTTCTTGAAAACAAAATAGATATATCCTGCGGCTATACCGACAAGAACGAGGGGGACGGCATAAAGATAGTTTTCCGCAGGTATCCTGCCTCCCTCAATACCCTCCAGAGCCATTTGTATCCCGAATAGCTTATTCATCAGAACAAAAACTCCAAAGGAACTGAGTATGGCCGCAAAATACAGAACTATCTTTGAGGTTTTCGGCAAGGTAGTCTCATCATCCGATTCGAGAGGCTCCATAAAGCCGAACATAGGGGAGCGAAAGATCGTTCCCAATGTCGCACTCATACCGATAGCGGTAAGCTCCTGCACCTCCCTGCGAAAGCCCTTCAGCTTGTCGCCGACCCATGTGCATAGTCCGGCAATAATGCACGTAAGCCCTGCCTCCGGGCCGACGCTCGCACCGATCAGCAGCGGCATCAGTGCAGAAACAATAGTGAAAAAAATATTATTATATGGGTAACGGCCTGTCTTTTTAATTCGAGCTATAACGTATTTAAGTTCTTCCGGATAGTCTCCGAATTTTCGCTTCCATATCCCGACAATAAGACCGCCTGCTGTACAAACACAAACGGTATAGAGAGGAAAATCTATCTGCGAGGGAAGATACACCCACAGAAACTCTATACCATAGTTCATTATCCTCAGAAATCCCCAGATTATAAGTCCGACTATCGAACCAAGTATAACCGTATATAGCATAAACAACAAACTATTCTTTGTTTTGCCCATGAGAACACTTCCCTGATATCAAATAATACGGATCATTCATTATATTTTACGGAGCATTTCAGCTTGTTACCGTAAAGCTTGATGTAGTTGCCGTTATTCTTTATGATGCATACAGACTCAATTTTCTTTATCGGATTTTAGTATAGCATTGCTGATTTTCTATGTCAAGAAAATCGCTTTTGACCACTATGGCTTCTCACCCTCCCTGAATTTGCCGGGTTTAGCTCTACCATTTTTCTTCCCCGCTCTAAACTCCAATGTGGAATTTACTTTGAGAATTAACTGCGCCTGATCCTCTGTACTTTTGTCTCTCCGGGACTTGATACACAGGAAAAAATATGATACAATATTATTTAATATGTTGATAAGGAGAATGAAAATGACTGCGGGAAACAGACAAAGCGACGAAAAACACAACAGAGAGCTAAGATCGGCACTGTGCTTTGCCGCAGCAGTCATTGTATTTATCATGCTTCTTTTCTGCGGCTGCTCAGACAGCTCTGCGGGCGGCACGTCAGATCCGTTTCAGTCCGGCTCACCTTCCGGTCAGCAGGAGCAGAGCGCAGCTTCTCCCGAGCATGAAAACAGCCTCTCGACAAAAAACGAAAAGACTCTTGATAATATAAAGATCAAACTCGTTTTCGGGAAGAACAGCGAAATAATAGATAAAAACGTCTTCATGGAATGGACGACAGTGACTGAGCAGGACGGCAAGCTCGTTTATAGCTTTGACGAAAAGAAGCTGCGCACCTACGCCCATTCGCTGGCAAAAAAATACAACACCTTTTCTGATGATCTCAGCTTTACCGATCACTCCGGCAAACAAAGAAGAGTACAAAACCTGAGCGTCGGCTGGCTGTTGAATGAGGCTTATGCCGCAAATATGATAAAGGGCTTTATCCAGGACGGCACCGAGGTCACCGCCGAGCTTACCGATGATTCCAAGGAAAGCAGAAAATGGTGGATACGTCATTCCGCTGACTATGACTACGAAAGCAAAAAGGGCGACACCTTTGCAGAGGTAAGCATAAGCGAGCAATACATGTGGGTCGTCAGGGACGGCACGGTAATCCTTGAAAGCCCCATAGTGACAGGGACCCCCGGAACACAGTATGCGACTCCCCCGGGAGGCTACTATGTTTATGAGATGCTCTCCCCCTGCACCCTTTCAGGAATGGACTGGGAGGTAAAGGTATCCTACTGGCTTGCCTTCAACTTTGATATAGGCTTTCATGACGCATACTGGCAGAAGTCCTTCGGCGGAGAGACCTATTATCAGAACGGTTCTCACGGCTGTGTAAATCTCCCCTTCTACGCAGCGGAGGCTCTCTACTCCATTGCTTATCTTAATATGCCCGTATATGTATATTGACCGCCGCCCAAGAGTATTGTTGCATCTTATTATTGGTGATATACTAATGCTGCAACAGGAGCGGACATAGACTTGAGGCATTAGTGAAAAATCATGTATACTCACACCCGTCAGAGCACAGCGCTCCGGCGGGTCTTTTGCTGAAAGATCTCATTTATCCGCATTTTTACGCAGAAAAATCGGAGCAGAACATATTGATAATCATTTTACGTTCCGTTATAATAGTCTCATGAGCAGGAAATGCTCCGAAAGAAAGGAAGATGTTTATGTCAATTGGAATTATTGCTTTTATTATTCTTGCAGCTGCGCTTGCAGGCTTTGGAGTTATGGGCTATTTCGGCTATCAGAAAAGGAAAAAATCCCTTAAGGTCACCTCCGTTATCGGTGCGATCATCTCTTTTACTGCAATAGTATTGATACCCTTCAGCTTCTATACTGTCGACACCGGTGAGGTTGCTGTTGTAAAGTTTCTCGGACAAGCAAACAACGTACGCTCCGCCGGCACATACTTTGACCTGTGGATAACCAATACCATTCAGAAGTACGATGTCAAGACACAGACAATATCAATTAACACTTCGACCTATTCGTCCGACGCTCAGACAATGGATATCCAGATGACCGTTCAGTACAAGATCATGCCGGACAAGGCAATAAAGATCGCTGAGCAGTACGGCTCTCTTGAAGCTCTGCAGAACAGGATAGAATCCGTTGCGATAGAAAAAACAAAGGCAACGCTGTCGTCATACAAGGCAATGAATATCATCGCAGACAGAGCCTCTATGTCACCCCTCGTTGAAGAGGCTATTAAAAAAGCGATAGATGAAAAATTCTACGTTGACATTCAGACAGTCGTTATGACCAACATAGATTTCTCTGACGCCTTTGAAAAGGCTGTTGAGGACAAGATGATAGCCGAGCAGCAGCAGCTCAAGGCAAACTATGAGAACGAGACGAAGGTAGCAAAGGCAAAGGCGGACGCCGAGGCAAAGATCGTAGCCGCAGAAGCCGAGGCTAAGTCAAACGATCTTCTGGAAAAATCTCTCACCGACAAGATACTCTATCAGATGTATATTGAAAAGTGGGACGGCAGGCTGCCCTCAACTATTGCAGGCGACTCTGCGAATATACTTATCCCCGTTACCGATCCGAGCAGCTCAGAAAGCTCACAGGCCTCACAGACCTCACAGACCTCACAGACCTCACAGACCTCACAGCCTGCAGCAGGCTGACCGGAATCAATTCGGTTCCGTCCGATCAAATGATCTGATACAAAGAAACACGATGTACCGACAGTTGTACATCGTGTTTTTTATATCAGTATATTCCCTGAACAGTCACCTCGCCGGAGCTTATGATGAGCTCGTGACCCTCGGATGTCATAATAACCAATTCACCTGCTGCGGTAATATCACGGGCGACTCCTTTGATCTCCTGTCCCGAGCGTATTACAGAGACTGTCCTTCCTATTGTGGCGCAGATAGTCTTGAAATGTTCTATATCGTCTATCGAAAGACTGATGAGAAATCCTGATATTACTGTATCAAGCTTTTTTAGCAATTCTCTCAGAAACTCGCTTCTGTCGGTCATCTCTCCAGTTTCCATGTATATTGAAGTTGCCTTGGAGGAAATATGCTCCGGAAATTCACGATTATTTACGTTTATGCCTATTCCCGGGATAACATAATCTATCCTGTCGCTCTGCGCTGCCATTTCCGTCAGTATCCCGCACAGCTTTTTGTTTCCGATTATTATATCGTTAGGCCATTTTATCCTTGCGTCAAGTCCTGTACACTCCCTGACAGCAAGACATACAGCATAGCCCACGGCAAGTGTTATCGACGCCAGATCAGCAGGAGGCAGCTCAGGCTTCAACAGGAACGAGAAATACAGACCTCCATCGTTTCCCGAGCTCCACAGCCTTCCAAAGCGTCCCTTTCCTGCAGTCTGCTCCTCTGAAGCAACAACTAACCCCTCCTGAGCCCCTTCACGGGCAAGCCTTTTTATTTCCTCGTTTGTACTGTCTACTGTTTTCAGAGTAACTACGGTTCTGCCGACAAGTGAGACTCCAAGCCCTGCAGTTATCCTCTCTGCATTCAGCAGGTCGGGAGCACTTTTCAGTCTGTACCCCATTCCGTGTACAGATTCTATTTCATATCCGTTCTCTTTCAATTCTTTTATATGCTTCCAGACTGCACTTCTTGTTATACCAAGCTCTTTGCTGAGTCTCTCGCCCGATATATACCCCTCTGAAGTCTCCAGAATTGAAACTATTTTTGATCTCATACAGCTCACTTCCGCATTATTATTACCTTCGGTCATCTGTCAGCTATTATATCATATTTCTTCTTCCTCGGCAAGCATTTCCCCCGCTCTCGGTGCGTGACCGCACAGGACGATTCGCGTCCTTGCTCGCTGCGCTCGCTCACTTATTAAGCGTGTTTCACTTCAAAGCCGCGCCATAACATCGTGAAGAAAGCCTGTTGTATCAAAACACGACAGCGGAGGCACTCCGCTCGTGCCTTTTTTCATTGAGTATACTTAACCGAGGTCGTGGCGGAGAAAATGCAACCGGAGCAGACCTTCATGGTCTGCGAGGCGGTGGGGTGCTAAAAAACTGTGCGACAAAACACGACAGCGGAGGCACTCCGCCCTCGCTCGGTTACACACCAAACCGTAATACCTGTTAGGTTTTGCCCGGATCACAGTAGCTTTTCAGTGAATAGCTATACAAAAATTCCTTCGTACTATGGTAATTATCCTTATTATGTGATATAATTATATTGTCAGATATCATTTACACGGCAGGTGAAAAAAATGAAAGCAAAACTATGCCTGCTTGTCTCCGCAATGCTCATTTTGACTGCCTTTTCTCTCGGGTGCGCAAAGCATGATAACGGTACTTCATCAAGCGCTTCCCAGGTGATCGCAGAAATCAGCAATAACGAAGCCTCTGCCGATAATCATAGTAAAAACGCAGAAACATCAGACGAGCAAAGCAGCAGCGCAGAAACATCAGATGAACAAAGCAGCGGCGCAGAAACATCAGACGAGCAAAGCAGC
>ONFW01000130.1 GCA_900317215.1 uncultured Eubacteriales bacterium
CGGGGGTATCTCCGTGCCGGTAACAAGAATGAGCCTCTGCATTGCATGGGGCGCTGATTCTATCGGCTCCCCGTTTTCGTCGAGCATTGCCTCCGCTTTTAGCGTAAAGGGCATTCCGCCCGGGGGCAGGATATCAAGCTCGTCTGTTGCATAGAACTTGTTTCTCTGAGTAAGAAAAGCCCTGCCGTCTTTATAGTCCTCGCAGACGGCTGCCACCTGATATCTTCTGATATAGCCGCCGTCCCTTGTGTTCTGACCCGGCTCATTTCCGTAAAAGAAGCCGGTGCTGTACTCTCTGTGGCTCACCTTTTCAAGCTCCTCCCTTATCCACGCAGGGAGCGTGCCGTTATACCCTGCGGCATAGAGGCTGTCAAGGGCGTGGCGGTAGGCGTTGGTGGTGACGGCTACATAATAAGCCGCCTTTGCTCTGCCCTCTATCTTCAGGCTGGTCACTCCTGCCTTTATAACATCGTCAAGATGCTCTATCATGCACAGGTCCCGTGAATTATAAAGGTAGGTGCCGCCGTCCTCCTCGATCACAGGGAAATACTCTCCCTCCCTGTGCTCCTCATAGAGATGATATTTCCACCTGCACGGCTGGGCGCAGTCTCCTCTGTTGGCGTCTCTGCCTGTAAGATAGCTCGATATAAGACACCGCCCCGAAAAGCTAACGCACATAGAGCCGTGTACAAACGCCTCTATCTCAAGCGCGGGATCTGTTTTTGCTCTTATGCCGGCAATATCATCAAGGGTCAGCTCTCTTGCAAGCACCACTCTTTTTGCTCCCATATCAAAGAGCATGCGTGCAGTCTGATAATTCACTACTCCTGCCTGTGTGGAGATGTGGCGCTCCACCTGCGGAGCATATTTTGCCGCAAGGGACATCACCCCGAGGTCGGCAATTATAAAGGCGTCTACTCCGCAGTCGGCTGTCTCCTCAAGAAAAGCCGGCATACGGTCTATCTCCCCGTTGCGCGGGAGAGTGTTGCAGGTGAGGTATACCCTCACTCCCCTTTTATGAGCCTTGCTTACAGCCTCTCTAAGAGCCTGAGTATCAAAATTTGCCGGTGCGCTCCTCATTCCGAACTGTTTTCCTGCAAGATATATCGCATCTGCTCCGAAGCTGAGTGCGCTGTCAAAACATTCCGCGTCTCCTGCAGGAGACAGCAGCTCTGCTTTATTCATTTATTATCACCTTTCCCGTACGATACCGTTTTATTCTCTCATACCAAAAGCCGCAAAAGCCCATTTCCGGCCGTGTATGCAGCAAACCATTCTGATTATAACATTATGCAGGCGTTATTTCAATCTGTAAGAACCGTTTATTATCGGCTCGATGTCATTATTTTCTGTTTTCACAATGAGCATAGTAAGAATTATATCGAAAACATCATTATTTTACGGTTATTTGTAAAAATATATAATTTTACAAAGAAATTTCAATAATTATTCCATAAAAATTTAATAAATGGCTTGATTTTTGTATTTGTTTTGTGTAAAATGTATATAGCTATATTTGATAAATAAAAAACTTACGGCGTCATATCGCAAAATGCAGAAACAATATTTAATAAAGTGAGGGAAAATATATGTCAAACAGACTCTTTCAGGGTGTTATTCACCAGATGCGCGACACTATTGACCGTACTATCGGCGTTATCGACGAGACCTCTGTTGTCATTGCCTGCAGCGAGCTTGGCAAAATAGGCGAGGTCAATGAGCATATCACCTCGGAGATGCTCACCTCCACCTCTCCCTTCGTCCTCAACGGCTATACCTACAGAGCCTTCGGCAACAAGCCCAGAGGAGAATATGCGGTCTTCGTTGCAGGAAACGACTATGCCGCACAGAAGTACGCCGCTATTCTTGCTATCTCTCTCGGAAGCATAAAGCAGTATTATGACGAAAAGTACGACAGGGGCAACTTTATCAAGAATGTAATACTCGACAATATCCTCCCCGGCGACATCTATCTCAAATCAAGAGAGCTGCGCTTCAATGCCGACGTCACAAGAGTCTGCTTCCTGATAAAGATATCCTCCAAGACCGATATCTCCGCTTATGACGTTATCCAGAATCTCTTCCCGGACAAGGCAAAGGATTTTGTCATCAACATCAATGAGACTGACATCGCTCTTGTAAAGGAGATAAAGAACGAGATAGACTCAAAGGACCTCGAAAAGCTTGCAAGCTCTATAGTAGATACTCTCTCGGGAGAGTTCTATACACACTGTGTTATCGGCATAGGGACGCCCGTTACAGGCATAAAGGATCTTGCCCGCTCCTTCAAGGAGGCTCAGGTGGCTCTTGAGGTAGGCAAGGTATTCGACACCGAGCGCACTATCATCAGCTATGACAATCTCGGTATTGCGAGACTTGTTTATCAGCTCCCCACCACCCTGTGCGATATGTTCCTGAAGGAAGTATTCAAGAGAGGCTCGATAGAATCTCTCGATCAGGAAACGCTCTTCACGATACAGCGTTTCTTTGAAAACAACCTCAACGTGTCAGAGACTTCAAGAAAGCTGTTCGTACACAGAAATACTCTTGTTTACAGGCTTGAAAAGATCAAGAAGCTCACAGGCCTTGACCTGAGAGAATTTGAGGACGCTATCGTTTTCAAGGTAGCACTCATGGTAAAGAAGTATCTCTCCTCTAACCCGATAAAATACTGATATTGCTTAATAAAAAAGGGGTTATCTAAAAACCGTGAAGAAGTTTTTAGATAGCCCCATAATTCAAAACGGAGGTAATTTTTATGAAAAAAGCGTTTGCACTTATTCTCACAGCAATTCTTGCGTCTTGTATGCTGACAGGCTGCGGCAGCTCCGAATCAAGCAGCAGCCTCTTTAAAACAGGCAATACGACAAACAGCACTGCATCAACAGGAATACCCGAGGGACCGTCACCTGCCGCACTGTCAACTGTCAAAAAGCCGCAAATGAATGTTAATGAGCTTATCGCAGGTCAGAAGGTAGAAAATACAGGTTCCTGCGGCGAGAATGCGACCTTTACCCTGTATGAAAACGGGGTCGCAGTTATTGAAGGTACAGGCACGATCTCCCGAACGACTTTAAATGATGCAAAAACAGTTATCGTCGGTGAGGGAATTACAGAGATAACCCGTAGATTCTTTTTCGCGTTTAAAACCCTGGAGGAGGTGCAGCTTCCTTCAACACTTCAGAAGATCGGAGATCAGGCATTCAAAGAATGTTATTCACTGAGATCTATTTGGGTGCCCGACGGTGTTAACGAGATAGGCGAATACGCCTTTAATGTGTGCCATTCACTTACAGAGGTCCGTCTGCCCGACACCGTTACCACCATGGGAGAGCATGTATTCCGCGGCTGCGATAAGATCGAGACAGCCAATCTTCCCTCAATGCTGACCACTGTTCCCGAGGGCACGTTTTATGATAGCAAGAAGCTCAAGTCTATAAATATTCCCTCGGGGGTAACTGAGATAGGCAACGGCGCCTTTTATGGGTGCGAATCGCTAACAGAGATAGTGATACCCGCGGGAGTAACAACTATAGACAAATACGCCTTTAGTTACAATTATGGGATAACCAGTGTAACAATTCCGGCAAGCGTTGAAACGTTAGGCAAAGGAGTATTCAGCGGTTGGAAGGATACTCAGACTATTATTGTTGAAGGAAAGACCGAGCGACCCTCCACATGGGATCCTGAATGGGCAGGCGAGTATGCAAAGGTCGTCTGGAAGGGCTGATATGTTTTCTTCCGGAACGGGGGCATTTAA
>ONFW01000120.1 GCA_900317215.1 uncultured Eubacteriales bacterium
CGGGCCACTCATATTCCTCAAAGTGCATATAACACGGACCCATTACTTTTTCAAGCACTCCTCCTGCCGTCAGACCGTAAAACTCAGACGCAAGCTTAAGTATGGTTTCATAATAGGCAAAGAAAAACTCAGCCATAAATCCTCCGATGCCCGACATACCATGCTCCATATCTTTACTGTACTCGATCGCCAGATCAGTCATCATATCCTGCATCATATTCTCCGAAAAAGCATCACGGTCACCGCTCTCAAACGAATAAGTGATCTTATCAAAATGATCCAATATCAATATCCCGACAAGCCTGCGAATACATTCGTCAGTCAGAGAGCGATTTGCTATATCCTTGATATGTTCCTTCAAATAATCCAATTTCATTTTTTCTCTGTTGCTATTATAGTTTTCAGCTTCTTCATATCCGAGCTTGAACTCGTCACAAAGACGCAGCTGTCCCGTTCTGAACGGAGAATCCATAAAGGCGTCAATTCCCAAAACAGCTATCAAAATAATATCTTCTCTGTACCAGCAATACACCTCAGTAATGTTATTGTTATCAAATTCACGCAGCGGCTCAAGGTCAGACATCCATTTGAAATCATTATCAAAACGTTCCTGATACCATTGCTGATCATATTGAAATAATACGAAATCATTATCCTGACAAGCTTCATTATATTCCTCCGTCAGTAATCGGTTGATCTCTTCTTCGACCTGCTTTCTGAAGGAAGCAAGATCATTGCTCCTGAAAATATAGCTGGAGCTTGAGCTGTTTGTAACAAAATCTGTTCTACATTTCATTTCATTCTCTCCTTACAGATCACTATCTCCTTCATCAGCGGACAACCTCCAAGACAAAACACCCTGTGCCTGCAATCCGGACAGGAGCAGTGCATTATGCTTCTTATCCCTTCAAACTGTTCTGATCTCCATGCCTGTTCTATGGTGTGTGTCCTCAGATCGACAGCATAGTCCGCCTCCTTGCCACAAAAGCTGCATGGCAGCATTTTCATATCCGCAGTGATATACGCCGACCACCTTGCCGCTTCACAGGAATCCAGGCTTTCGGGTACAGTGTTTCTCAACCCGATAAGTGCAGGCACAGTGCAGGAATCAAAGCCTATCTTATATGGGAACGTATTATCATCTATAAACTGTAAAAGCTCAAAAAAATGCTTATCATCTTTCGTTATCATTTCTTCCCTTGTGCCGTGACCTCTCGGCTTGTGCAGCAGGAAGATCACGGCATTGATCCCCTCCGGAAAGCCGCTGCACAGATGATCGCTCATGTTTTGCAGACGGAGCAGCGCTTCCTTCACCGTTGATCTTGACACAACATAGTGAATGTTGGTTTTAACTCCGTGCTTTAGTAAAGTATCAATAGCCTTCAGGGTGTATTCACTCCTGTACCAGCTCACGGCAACAGCGCCGCAGTATTCTCTGCAAAGCTCTGCAAGCTCGTTTGTCATGCCAAGTCCAGAGGTCGTAAAATTCGGGACTATCTCATTTTCACGGCATATTCTCAGTATTTCCCCGAAATGCTCATGCTGATCGGGATCTCCCCGGCCTCCCAAGGCAAACTGAAACACCCTGCCTCTGCACTGATTTGCTATAGAACGAAAATCCTCAATGCTCATATTCGGTTCATTGATTGTTGGACCGCTCTGGTAGCATTGTACGCCTGATTTCATGCAAAGCCCGCTTTGCCCGTGTATACAGTGACCCATAATACCCACATCAAGAAGCTCGGGAAACTCCGCGGCAAACGGATCGAAGAACATACTGAGCCTGCCTCTTTTGTCCTTGCCGATCCGGATATATTGTCCGGTCTTTTCGTCAAAGGAGGAAATATATGTTTTTTCGTTATGTACAAGCATTTTCTCACCTCAGTTTTCTTTGCTGACGTTATTATATTTTCTGTCCGCTTCGATCATATCAAGCTTAAATCCGGCAGAATCATCCTTGCACGGATCGCCGTCGATAACTATTACCGCTTCGTCATCCTTTTTCAGACCTTCATCACCAGTATTATAAATGAGTATTTCTCTGGTGATAAAAGGAAGAAAAACTGCAGCAAAATTATCGGTCTGCCATGCGTCACCTACAGCATTGTATTCGTGCTTTAAAAACAGAACTCCTGTTTCTTTATCGTAGCTTACCGCCCTTTTTAGTGGCAGGCACTTTGAAAACATACGGTTTAATACAGAATCCTCATTATCAAGCTCCATAAATTCGGACAAAACTGTTCTTAGCTTTTCCGACTCTACCGCAGCCCAGCTTTTTGCATTGACGGCTTTTTCAATATCCTCTCTGAATTCTTCTTTAATGATCCCCTTGTATTCA
>ONFW01000046.1 GCA_900317215.1 uncultured Eubacteriales bacterium
AGGGCTTCTTCTCCCACTGACCTGTTTCTTCGTTCTTGACATTTCTCGTGGATACCTTATAGAACTGCGCCTTGCACAGGTCGTGAAGAAGAGCGCATATTGCAAAGCTCTCGGCGCTGTCCTTCTCAGCATCGAAATGCTTTTCCATCATAGTATGATATACGCTGAGACTATGCATAACAAGCCCCTGCTCACAGGCACAGTGAAATTTAGAGCTTGCCGGAGCAGTAAAGAAATCTGTTTTCTGCAGCCATTCAAGTAGCTCCTCAGCTCCGCTGCGATTGATGTTGGCTTTATATATCTCTATAAACTCTTCCTTATATCCCATAATGCACCTGCCTTATTTCATCTTGTCGTTATAATGAGTGCGTTCGCCGCCTATAAATCTTGCCCTTGTCCTTGCGCCGGTAACACTTGCCTTGCCTATTCTTTTTACGGTCAGAGTCAGCGGAACAGCTACCTCCTTGAGATGCATTCCGATAAGCACACCTCCGATATCCATTCCTGCGTCAGCCTTGATATGCTCCACTGCAACGGGATCCTCAAGAGTATTGTAGGTTATCGTTGCAAAGGAGCCGCCCGCCTTTGGCTGAGGCACTGCATTGACCTCCTCACGGAGCTGTTTTTCTGCGGCGGCTCTTTCGGTAATTATTGCTCTGTTAAGATGCTCACAGCACTGCGCGGCAAGATATATCCCTCTGCACTTCAGCTCGGGATATATCCCGTCAAATATTGCCTGTGCTATTTCCATGCTCGAAGCCGAACCGAAGGAATATCCCGCAACTGTGCTCGACGAGCAGCCTACCACAAAGACAGCTCCCTTACCGAGTCCTGCCTGCCCGAGTATATCCAGCACAGCCTGCTTTGCCTGCTCCTTTATTTCCTCGTACATCCTCATACACCTCTTTAAAACTGTAAGGCACCTCTTCTGAGATGCCTTACGGATAAAACTATTATTATTCAGATCATTCCGCAGACTCTTCCGCTGCAGGCGCCTCTACTGCTTCCTCTGCTGTTTCCTCAGCAGGAGCATCCTCGTCTGTGAGGAGAGCCTTCATTGAAAGGCTGATGCGCTTTGCGTCAAAATCGATCGCTGTGATCTTGACATTGACCTTCTGTCCTACAGAAAGAGCGTCCTCGGGCTTCTCCACTCTCTCCCTGGATATCTGAGAAACATGGATAAGACCGTCTATTCCGTCGATGATCCTTGCGAAAGCGCCGAACTTTGTAAGACCGACCACCTCGACCTCACATACTGTTCCCACGGGATACTTATCCTTGAGTATCTGCCAGGGGTTGTCCTCGTCCTTTCTGTAGCCGAGTGAGATCTTGCCCTTTTCGGCATCAAGAGCCTTTATATATACCTCTACGGTATCGCCTACACTGAGCACCTCTGAGGGATGCTTGATCCTCTTCCATGAAAGCTCTGAAATATGTACCATGCCGTCTATGCCGCCGATGTCAACAAATGCTCCGTAAGATGTGAGCGACTTGACAACGCCTGTATACTTTTTGCCGACCTCTGCAGATGCCCAGAAAGCCTCTGACTTAGCCTTGCGCTCGTCCTCAAGAACGGAACGGATAGAGCCGACTGCACGCTTTCTCTGTCTTGTAGTCTCAATAACACGGAAGCTGACCTCCTGCTTGAGCAGACCGTCAAGGCTTTCTCCTCTTGTTGCTGTTGCAAGAGATGCAGGGATAAACACCTTGACGCCGTTTGATACAGCAATAACGCCGCCCTTAACTATCTCGGTAACAACACCGGTAATGATCGTACCCTCCTCCTGAGCCTTAACGATATCGTCCCAGCCCTTCTGAGCATCGAGGAGTCTCTTGGAGAGGAGAATGGTGCCTTCCTGGTCATTGGTCTTCATGATGATGAGGTTAAGCTCATCGCCGATCTTAACGAGATCCTCAGGTCTTGCCGAGGGATCGTTTGAAAGCTCTGCAAGCGGAACAATACCTGTCTGCTTTCTGCCTACATCAACACGAACCTCTGTCGGAGTGATACCTACAACTACGCCGGTTACTCTGCCATCTGTATTATAATTTTTGAAGGACTCCTCAAGGAGATCCTCAAAATTCGGCTCCGCTTCACTTTCCTGAATATTTTTGATTTCTTCTGTCATGGTAACAAGTACCTCCTTTATTATGCTTGCCG
>ONFW01000122.1 GCA_900317215.1 uncultured Eubacteriales bacterium
AGTTGTTCTGATAAGGGGAACTGTTCTGACCCTGGTTGTAGTTGTTCTGATACGGGCTGCTGTTCTGACCGGGTGAGGGCTGAGCATTATGATCTATACCTCTATAGCCTCCTCCGTAGGAATTGAGGGGAGAATAGCTGCTGCTTTGAGAGGATGAAACAACAGGTGCGAAAACACCTCCGAGAGAAACGCGATTCACAAATCTGCTGATTACCGAAACAAAAAACATATTGCTGAGAGTATATGACAGGAAAAATAAGTACCAGAACCATAGATACTGAAATGTATCAAAAAAGTAATCTATACCTAATTGGATAATTACGGTAAAAACATAGAAGATCAGGATGATCGCATTTGCAGTGGCTAACATTATGGAAGCAAATCTTAGTCCGAAAGTCATCCTTAGTGTGCTGTTCCCTGTGCGGATATGCTCCTTGACAGACTTGAAAAAACCGGGGATCAGGAAGCCCTGTGCAATTTTGGAGACTATCATGATAACAGAGACAACAAGCATCATATAATATGTTCCGCTTGCATTTGACGGCAGACTAAAGTTACCTGCTTTGATTATCTGAATTACGTCATATACAGTGAGAGCAGTCCATGCAAGACCCTCCACAATGCCGAATAATTGTATCATAGTAAGAAACGGGATCATTGACTCGGCTGAGTTGTAGTGTCTGCTCTTTATATAGATAGCAAAGGCGCTGATTATTGGAAGCAGCCTGACGATCACAATTATGCTGAGTATCGCAATCATTATGTCAATGTTTGTTACGAGCTGCTCAAACATAACTGTAAAAGCGAAGGAAACGGAATAGCTGTTTATGTTGGTTGTGAGGTTGATCCTGATAGAAATGAACTGCCAGAGCATATAGACGAAAAACACGATTACAGTGCACAGAACTACAGCAAGTCTCAGCATTGCTCCGCTGCGACCGACACCGCTAAAGCTTTCGTTATCCGGATTTGAAGAGTTATGAGGGGAGGGTGCCTGTTGAGAGTATATCATATTTATGCTCCTTTACAAGTTTTTATCAGTCCTTATCAAGCTTTACAGAGGAACTGCTGTCTGAGGGAGCTTCAGTATCAGCAGGTGCAGCGGTCTGTGCAGGATACTGAGTTCTGGGCTTGAAGGGATTCTCGGGAGCCTGGGGAACAGGTGGAACCTGACCTGTGTAAATGTTCTTATAAATATCCTGATAGTACTGATTTGCCTTGTAATAGGGAACATAGCCCGCAGATTGATTGTAGTTATAGTTATTGGGAGTTGAATAGTCGGGAATATCCTCGGGATCGGGAACAGTATGACCATAGTTATATGCGCTCATTCTTGCATTTCTTATTATCATATCGGCAGACATGGCGTAGGAGCCTGCCATGGCAGCTATGCAGACAAAAACGACCGCAAGAGCAGCAAAAATAATGACATTGAAGGAATTGAGTATCATTTCTGAGTTTTCAAAGCCCTGAACAGATTTGTCCGCAGATATCCTCTCAATATACTCCTTGGGAGGAGAAACAAGCTTGAAGAGCTTGACGCAGCAGGCTATAACAGAAGTAAGAGCACCCAGGATTGCCATTATGAAGGAAAGAGCAGTCCCCTTTTTTGCAAGGAAGCCGGTTTCAACATTTGTGAGTAGAGAGCCGGAAAATCTTAAAAAGCCGATCTCACAGCAGAGAATGGAAAGCCCCAGAAACAGAGTAAACCAGAAAAGACCTGCGGCAGAGAAATTGATGCTGCCCGAATAGCCTTCGATATCGTTATAGTTGATAACGCTGACGGAGGCAAAGCTTACAACGACTGCAAGGGCAGAATAGATCAGGGCAAGAATAAGACCTGCCTTGAGGAAGCGCAGACCCGCTCCTGTAGGAGGCTCTGCATTTATGCCGCTTCGTGCCGAGAAAAGACCGACAGCAAGGAAAACGAGGATCAGACATGTGATCGAGCCGAATATGATATTGATGATCGGCTCAGAGCCTGCTCCGAAGATCTGATAGACAGAACTGAGCACGCTGAGCTTTTGCGAGAATATCATGGCGCAGACAGCGCGGCCGAGAACTGTCAGACCAAGTATCATCAGCGTAACACTGAGTGTAACTGAGGTCGATTTTGAGAACAGATTCCCGGAAGGCTCAGAGGTCTTAACATTGTTGTACATAGAATTAAGATTATTCATTTGATTATACCGCCTTTCTTTATATTGATTCCGACGACGATCGTCTATTAAGATTATATAACATTTGCGGTTTATTCGCAACAAAAAACCTTTTGAAAAAGTAGTATTTTACATTAACTTTTCAAATAAAAAATAGTCGATTTCCGTTCCTGTATCTATGGGATTCAGGTAAGCTGAAAAGAAAACAGATAGAGCTAAACATAGCGAATTTAGGGCGTAATTCAGGGGAGCTGAGAAGCAGCGACATGATAAAAAAATATTGACAAAATGTGCCGGAATATTATAAAATAAATCTGTATTTTTTTATTTTTCGGGAGGAACCTAATATGCAGAAAAAACCGTTTATCACCAAGGAAAAGGCTGAAGAGATAATTAAGGAGATCCCCACTCCGTTTCATATATATGATGAAAAGGGTATCAGAGAAAACGCAAGAAGGCTCAGGGCTGCTTTTGCATGGAACAAGGGCTTCAAGGAGTATTTCGCTGTCAAGGCTACACCTACTCCTGCAATTCTTAAAATACTAAGGGAAGAGGGCTGCGGTACGGACTGCTCGTCCTATGCGGAGCTTCTTATGAGTCAGAGATGCGGTTTCAAAAACCCCGAGATCATGTTCTCGTCAAACGATACTCCGGAGGAGGAGTTCCGCTTTGCAAATGAGGTTGGCGCTATCATCAATCTCGATGATATCACCCATATAGATATGCTCCAAAGAGTCTGCGGGATACCAGAGACGATATGCTGCAGATATAATCCCGGCGGGACCTTCTCTATCTCAAATCAGATAATGGATAATCCCGGCGATGCAAAATACGGTATGACAAGACCTCAGATGAAGGAGGCATTTCTCCGTCTGAAGGAGCTTGGAGCTAAAAATTTCGGTATACATTCCTTCCTCGCAAGCAACACCGTGTCAAATGAGTATTATCCCAAGCTTGCAAGGATACTTTTTGAGCTTGCCAAGGAGCTCAGAGAGGAAACAGGTGTAAACATTACCTTTATTAATCTTTCGGGCGGTATCGGGATACCTTATACTCCTGATAAGGAGCCTAACGATATAATGCTGATAGGTCAGGGAGTAAAAAAGGCGTTTGAGGATATCCTTGTTCCTGCAGGAATGGGCGACGTCAGCATTTATACCGAGCTCGGACGCTTTATGCTTGCCCCCTACGGTCATCTTGTAACAAAAGCTATACATGAAAAACATATACATAAGGAATATATCGGTGTAGATGCCTGTGCAGCAAACCTTATGCGTCCTGCAATGTACGGCGCTTATCATCATATCACTGTTCTGGGCAAGGAGAATGCTCCCTGCGAGAAGGTATATGATATTACGGGATCTCTGTGTGAGAATAACGATAAATTTGCTATTGATCGTTGTCTGCCGAAGATAGATATGGGAGATATCCTCGTTATCCATGATACGGGTGCTCATGGCTACTCTATGGGATATAACTATAACGGAAGGCTGCGTTCTGCAGAAATACTCCTGCGTGAGGACGGCACTTTTACTATGATCCGCCGTGCTGAAACTGTAGATGATTATTTTGCAACACTTGAAGGCTTCTGGGATAAGGTGTGATCCTCAACAGAAAAATGAATATAAATTCAGAAAAAGAGACTGCCGCACAAATGATGCGACAGTCTTTTTTGGATCAATATACAAGATGACCGGATAATAATACTTAAAAAATGCGCTTGTTTTATTATGTAATCAATTTATTACAAAATTTTTATAATAATTATACAAAATTGTAATTGAATATTGAAAAGAAATGAATTATAATAAACATACACTATAAACCGTTATAAACGGAAAAAATCAGGGGGTATTATTATGCAGTTACTCAAAAAATGCTTGGCAGAATGTATCGGAACATTTGTGCTTGTGCTGTTCGGCTGTGGCACGGCAGTTGCCGTCGGCTGCAACGGAGCAGTGGCAAACGAAGCGTACTTCATGACAGCTCTTGCTTTTGGTCTTGTGATCGTTGCAATGGCTTATTCCATTGGCAATATTTCGGGTTGTCACATCAACCCTGCAGTATCTATCGGCGTGTTTGTCAGCGGCAAAATGAAGGGCGGCGAATTCTGCGCTTATATTGCCTCCCAGTTTATCGGTGCTATCATCGGCGGTGCTGTGCTTAAAGGTATCTTCCCTGACAGCGGTCTTGGCACTAACGGTATTTACGATAATAATATATGGGCATCTCTGCTTATCGAAATAATACTGACATTTGTTTTTGTGCTGGCTATTCTGGGTGTTACCTCAAAAGTACAGAACGGTTCGGTCGCTGGTATCGTAATCGGTCTTACGCTTACACTTGTTCATATTTTCGGCATACACTTCACAGGAACCTCCGTAAACCCTGCAAGAAGCTTTGGACCTGCTATTTTCGCAGGCGGAGATGCTTTTACAAACGTATGGGTATTTATAGTTGCTCCTCTTGTAGGCGGTGTTCTTGCTGCGCTCGTTTATAAATTCCTTGACGCAGGCTCCGCAACCAAGGAAGAAGCTCCTGCGGCATCAGCTCCCGTAAAGACGGCTGCGGCCAGATCATCAAAGCCCTCAGGTTCAAAAAAGAAGAAGAGATGACCTTTTGGTCGTCCTTTCACCGAAGTCGTTCCTGCGATCGGCTTCGGTGTTTTCTGTTGTAAAACTAAGATTATAATAAGACCTCCCCAGTCAAAACACCGCAATAATCGAATAAATGATTTCTATGCAGCGTATCGCTGGCAGGTTGACAATAGAGAGAATATTCATTATAATGAAAATGTATAATTGTCTGTAGAGCATGATCGCCTGCTGTACAGAGCAAGGAAGGGCTGACTATGCGGATAGAGTGTGCGAGCTTTACCTCCTGCGGAGAACGGGAAATAAATGAGGATCGTTTCAGCATAACAAGACTTGATAACGAGAACGTCTGCGCTGCTCTTGCAGACGGTATAGGCGGAGAGGGCATGGGATATGCCGCAGCAGAGATCGCCGTTCATTCTGCGGAGGATGTTTTCAGAGCTTTCCATGACAGAGAAGATATTATTGAGCTGATATTTGAATCGGCGCAGAAGAGAATACTATATGAAAAAAAAGAACGCAGGATAAGAAATTCAATGAAAAGCACGCTTGCGGCAGCGGTGTTCTGCAATGGCGGCTTATATACAGGATATATCGGAGATACGAGGATCTATGTATATAAAAATGGAGAGCTTGTTTATAGGAGCTGTGACCACAGCCTGACCGGATTATATGAAAAAACAGGAGAGATATCGGCTCAGAGTGTGAGGACGCATCCTGACAGAAACAAACTGCTGAGATGTCTGGGTGATGAATGGGACAGCACCAGTAAATATGAAAATGGCTGCAGAATTAAAATAGAACAGGGACTTGCGGTGCTTTTGTGTACCGACGGATTCTGGGTTAATATAGATGACGAAAAGATAGAAGACTGCCTCAGGGAAAGCAACGGTGCTGAGATGTGGCTTGATAAGATGAGCCGAATCGCAGGCGAAAACTGCATGGATCCCATACATGACAATTATTCTGCAGTGACCTTGAAGGTCACCTGAGCCTGAGCAGCTAAAAAGACGCTGACGGAGATTGATCGATCAGAGGTGTGGATATTATGTTGTGTCCTAATTGTTTTTCACGTTCATTTGAAGGAAATGTCTGCTCTGTATGCGGGTATGAAATGAAGGACGACAAGTGCATAGAGGATCTGAAGCTGTTCTGTAAGCTTAAAAACAGATATGTTATAGGCAGATCTCTTGGAGCAGGCGGCTTTGGGATAACCTATATGGCATATGATAATGTAAATGACGTGAGAGTATGTGTTAAGGAGTACTTTCCTATGGGTCTTGTTATACGTGACAGAGACGGTGTATCCGTTCAGTATACAAGACAGAACAGGATACAGGAGTTTGAGCATGGTATAGAAAGATTTATCGATGAAGCCAACATTATCAGTGAAATGAAAAATATTTCGGGCGTTGTCAAGGTGACTGACTGCTTTAAGGAAAACGGCACGGCTTATTATGTCATGGAATACCTCGACGGAGTATCACTGAAAAAGCTTGTACCCGAGCATGGCATGGATCTTCTCAATGCGAGCAGCATTATAATCAAGGCGGGTCGCACCCTTGACCTTATACATAAGGAAAAGGGCTATCTTCACAGAGATATCAGCCCGGAAAATATAATGATACTTGATTCGGGCAGGGTGGTCGTCATAGATTTTGGCAGCGCAAAGAATTTTTTTATGAGCAACAGCAATTACACTATTACCCTCAAGCACGGCTTTGCGCCTATTGAACAGTATTCATCGACCGATATGCAGGGGCCTTTTACCGATCTTTATGCTCTTGCCAGTACATACTATTATGTTTTGACGGGAAAGGTCATACCGAGGGCTACCGACAGGCTTACGGGAGCACAGTATGAGCCGCTGTCAAGCCTGCGACCCGATGTGGGACAGGAGATATCGGATACGGTCGACAGGGCTCTTATGCTCAAGCCAAGCGAGAGAACACAGACAATAGGTGAATTTCTTGACGCTCTTGAGATGCTTGTCAAGGAAAGGACCAGAAACGATAATTTTGTTTATGTATCTGTCAGTATAGACGGAGCCGTTCAGGAGAGGATCAAGGTAGAAGAGGATAAAGAGGTTATGGTGGGAAGATCCTCAAAATGCGATATTGTGTTCCCGGGCTGCGATAATGTCAGTAAGCTGCACTGCAAGCTGATGTTTGACGGCAAAAAAAAGCAGTTCTGCATAGAGGACTGCTCA
Organism: uncultured Eubacteriales bacterium; assembly: GCA_900317215.1. Classification (GTDB taxonomy): domain Bacteria; phylum Bacillota; class Clostridia; order Oscillospirales; family Acutalibacteraceae; genus UBA1213. The sequence continues at coordinate 6,963 of ONFW01000122.1, forward strand.
ACCAACGGAACATATATCAATTATGTCAGAATGGATAAGGGTGTAAAATACTATGTCGGTAAACAGGATCTTATAATTCTTGCAAATACAAGATTCAGACTGATATTGGGGGAATAAGCCATGAATATGGACGATGAGCGCAATATCCCAACAGTAAAATATGAGCCCCGTTTGGATATGTTTGCATCGAGCATAATGGGTACAAGAAAATATCAGCAGGATTCCTACGCCTGTATTGAAACACCTGCAGGAAGCCTTGCTGTGGTATGTGACGGAATGGGAGGACTTGAAGGAGGAGAAAGGGCAAGCGGACTTGCCGTAAAGACCCTTCTGGAGGACTATATTACCGATTCAATAACCGATATCAAAAAGTTTTTCCGCAATGAGGTCAAGGTGATAGACAATCTTGTCTGCAGGATAAGTGATGATAACGGCAGACCGGTAGGAGCAGGGACAACTATTGTTGCTGTGCATATAGACGACGGTGAAATGAATTGGATATCTGTCGGGGACAGTAAAATATATGTTATCAGAAACAACGAGCTGCATTGTATAGTCCGCGAGCATAACTACAGGCTCATGCTTAATTCGATGTACGCAAAGGGTGAGATAACCCTTGAACAGTACAGAAGTGAAGAAAATAAGGCGGAGGCTCTGATAAGCTTTCTCGGAATAGGAAATGTATCACTTATTGATGAGAATGAAGCTCCGCTGAAGCTTATACAGGGAGATATGGTGCTTTTGTGCAGCGACGGCCTTTATAAATCTCTTTCTGATGAAAGGATACTTGCGATAATCTCGGATAATTATTTTGATCTGCAGCGCGCTGCCGATGAGCTTACAGAAGCAGCACTGAGCTATTCGGGAAGGGGTCAGGATAATACTACGGTAGTAATCGTGAAGTATCAGTAGCAGCAGCCGGTGCGCTGTCATAAAGCTTATCGGAAAAGTCGGTTAAGCTGAGGAGATGTGAGGAATGTATTATTGTATATATTGTATGACGGAGATACCGGAGGAGACAAAGGAATGCTGTCCCTGCTGCGGAGCGGCGAGGAGCAACTATAAGCCTCCCGAGGGCTTGCTCAGGCCGGAGAGCCTGTTATGCGGAAGGTATTATATCGGCAGGGCGAGCAGATCGGACAGCAGCGGAGTTACCTATCTTGCCTATGATACTGTTATGAGCAGAAGGGTATCCCTGAGACAGCTTACAGATTTCGGCAGCGACAGCTACAGAAAATACGATCATAAGGAAAGATTCCTTTATACATACAGGACTCTTGCACAGATAGATGTATCATCCCTGCCTGTTGTTTATACCTGCAATGTTCAGGGAGAGGTCGTTTATGCTGTAAGCGAGTATATAAGCGAGCACACTCTAGGAGCTTATATCTCCGATACGGGAAGAAAAAGCTATGAGGCGGCAAAAAATCTTATGCTTCCTATAATAGTTGCCCTCAAGCTCATGCACGAAAAAGGCATCTGTCACGGCAATGTCAGACTTGTAAACATAAGGCGAACCGACAAGACCCTTGTGCTTTGCGATGCTGCAGGAACAGCCGGAGCCTCGGGAGAGAAGAGCTTTTCCGATGATATCAGGGATTTTCTGAGGTGCTTTGTTTCCGTGCTCGGCGGTTATCCCGTTATGGCGGACGAGCAGACCGTGAATGAGCTTTTGCTGAAGAATGAGCCGGGATTACCCGATGAGGCTCTCGAATGTATCAGGCTTGCATTTGAGAACGAAAAGACGAATATAACAGCGGATATTATTCTGAGAGCTGTTTATAAATGTACTGATATAGCCTTAGGCAGAAAAAGTGAGGAGAAGAAGGAGCCTCCGAAGGAGCTGCTCGAGCTTGCTTCAAGGTCAGGGGTGGCCGTAACAAGGCTTATTACCTCTCTTGTCTGATGAAAAGGAGCAATAAAAATGGTAAGCTGTAAAAACTGTGGAAATGTATTTGATGAAGGATTTGTGGTCTGTCCGAAATGCGGCGTTCCCTATGCAGCAGATGCTCAGACAGCTTTTCAGCAGGAATTGTATGTTCCCTTGCAAAACGAGGGACAGGCGAAGGAAAAGGCTGCGGGCAAAAAAAGCTCAAAGGGTAAAATCATTGCCATAATTGCAGTTATCTGCGCGGTGATAATAGGGATCGTCACTGCAATAATAATCGTTGCCGTAAGCGGTGCAAATTCAGAGGCGCGAGAGCAGCTGAGTCTCGGAGACAAATATATGAAAAACGAGGAGTATGACGAGGCTATAGTTGCATTCAGCAAGGCTATCGATATCGATCCGAATAATGCCGAGGCCTATACAAAGCTGGCCGATGCATATTTGGCGGTAGGAAATCACGATCAGGCTGTGAAAACTCTGCAGGCCGGCTATGATAGAACACACTCGGGTGATATCAAGAACAGACTTGACGAGCTTTCGGTCAAGGTGGGACTTGAAGCTCTGATAGACGGAGCTGCCGTAAAGGAATCGGGAGCCTGCGGAGACGGACTAACCTATACTCTCTATGACAACGGTGTAACGGTAGTTGACGGTTCAGGATCTCTGGGCGATACCGACTATGACTCGGTAATATGGAGAAATAAAAACGTGACAGAGGTGTTCATGAAGGAGGGTGTCTCCTCTATAGGAAGATACGCATTCCGTGACTGCGATACGATAACCTGTATACACATACCGAGGAGCGTTGCAAACATATCCGAATGGGCATTCAACGACAGCGACAGGCTCACTGCAATAAATGTCGATCCCGATAACAACTATTACTGCTCTGTTGACGGCGTGCTATACAATAAGGATAAGACCGTTCTTGAGGCTTATCCCTGCGGAAAATGGGGTACGTACAATCTTCCCTATACTGTGACCGAGGTAAGGAACTGGGCATTTGCGGGCTGCATGAAGCTGAGATATATCGGCGTGGAGAACGGCAGCGAAAGCTTCCTCGGAAATGACGGTGTTCTCTTTACAAAGGACGGCAAAACTCTGGTATGCTATCCTGCTGCCAGGAGTGAGCATTCAGGTGAATATCAGGTGCCTGAGGATGTAGAGATAATAGGCGCTCATGCCTTCTATGCCTGCGACGAGATCTCCTCGATAATACTGCCCGAAACAGTGAGAGAGGCGGAGTATCATGCTTTTGAAAAACTGAACGCAGACCAGACTATAGTTCTTTTAGGAAAAGAGTATGTTCCTTATTCATGGAACAGCAAATGGAATTATAAATGCAGGGCTGAGGTCAAGTTTGAAGAAAGCTCACAGCAGAGCAGCACTGAAGAGCCTCAGTATAACGAATGGGAAGCCGTATACTGATCGGGGTTTTAGCCGTAATGCTTCAAAAATAATTCTCATGCTCTGAGATCGCCGATAAACTGCATTTTCCGGACGTAAGGATCGTAAAAAAGCAGGCGTATGTGTGCGAAAAGGAGCCTTGTTATAATTCAGCAGCTTTATCATCAGATAAAAATATACAGAAGAGGAGTTAATGCTATGATCAAACAATGTGAAAACGGTCACTATTATGATGCTGACAGATTTCCTGTTTGCCCTTATTGCGGTGCGAGGAATATGGACGCTTCAGACGATAGTGATGATGTGACGATGCCGCTTGTGAGGCCGTCATCTGTGCAGAGCAGTCCTGAAACAAATAAGCCCTTACCCGAAAACGATAAGACTGTCAGCCTTCAGCAGGGTTCCGGCTTTCTGCCTTCTGCAGCTCCGATCGACGAAGATGATGATGCTACCATTCCTTTGGCATTTTATAACAGACAGACGTCTCAGTCTCCGATGCCGCCGATAGAGCAGCCGGAGCCTCAGCCGTCGAAGCCTGTGATGCCGCCGATGGAACAGCCGGAGCCTCAGCCGCCGATGCCTGTGATGCCTCCTATGGAACAGCCGGAGCCTCAGCCCCCGATGTCTGTGATGCCTCCTATGGAGCAGCCGGAGTCTCAGCCGCCGATGCCTGTGATGCCACCTATGGAGCAGCCGGAGCCTCAGCCGCCGATGCCTGTGATGCCACCGATGGAACAGCCCGAGCCTCAGCCACCGATGCCTGTGATGCCGCCTATGGAGCAGCCGGAGCCTCAGCCGCCGATGCCTGTGATGCCGCCTATGGAACAGCCGCAGATGTCGCCTCAGCCGCCTGTGCAGCAGTATCAGCCGCAGACGGGATTCCCCTATCCTCCGCTGATACCTATGCAGCAGCCGATGCAGCCTCAGCCGATTCCTCCAGCGCCACCTATGGCGCCTCCGCCTCCGATGCCGCAGACAGGAGCATATTATGGCTATACTCCGAACAATGAGGCAGAGGACGAGCCTACTGTCAGCAT
>ONFW01000123.1 GCA_900317215.1 uncultured Eubacteriales bacterium
AGAATTACCCTCTGCGGCAAGGTTATTGCTCTTTGTGTAATTGGTCGACTGATTGCCTCCGTGAAGGGAGCCTATCCACGTTGCCCACGCAGTGAGAAGGGCGGTGATTCCGAGAAATATAGCGGTGATTATCTCGATCTTGTTAGAAGAAAAGAACTTCTTCTTTCCCTTGCCCTTATCCTTTGCTTCTCCGGCTGTATCAGCTACAGCAGCTTCCTGCTCAGCAGCCGCTTCATTGGTTTCGGGCTCTTCAGTCACGGCCTCCTGATCTTTTTTCTTTTCAGACATAATATACCTCCGTTGTTTTTAATATGACCCAATTTACAGAGTCACGGGAATTATAGCATATTCCGACACAAAATGCAATCTCATAAGAAAAAAAGCCGCAGCTTCCTCGAGCATGCAGGCAGGGCAGAAAACACACTAAGGCTCAGTCAGGCCGTATTGTTGCAGTGGGGACTCGGCATAGATCAAAGCTCCTGCATTGATACTGCTTCTGCCTGACAGAATGAACGCCGCAAAGATAAGTGACCGAGCCGGCAGACTAAACCGGGGAGCCCCTTTTTCGCCGGAAAGGTGGCTCCCCAGCGGACACCTCTGCGGTTGCAATTGATAAGGATTAATGGTAGAATATAGGGGTCAAAGCAGAAAAAGGAGGTCGAATTATGGATAATGAAAAAAGGAAAGCTCTGCTTTCTCTTCCAACGCCGTGCTATGTTATCGACGAGGCGGCTCTTATCTCTAACCTTGAGGTTTTAAGAAGGGTAGAACAGGAATCAGGCTGTCACGTTCTTCTGGCACAGAAGGCTTTTTCGGCTTATCATGTCTATCCGCTTATTGCAAAGTATATCAGCGGAACAACGGCAAGCGGGCTTTTTGAGGCAAGGCTTGCCCATGAGGAAATGGGCAGCAGACAGATACATGTTTTTTCTCCTGCTTACAAGGATGAGGAATTTGATGAGCTGGCGGATATATGTGACCATATCGTGTTCAACTCCTTTTCTCAGTGGAAGCGTTTCAGAGAAAAGGCACTTTCTCATAACAATGTATCCTTCGGGCTCAGGATAAATCCGGAGTATTCCGAAATAGAAACCAGAATATATGACCCCTGCGCCGAGGGCTCACGCCTTGGGATCACCGTGGAAGGCTTTGAGGAAAATGAGCTTGACGGGATCAGCGGTCTGCATTTTCACACTATGTGTGAGCAGGGCGCAGATACTCTTGCGAGAACACTTGACGCAGTTGAGGAAAATTTCGGGAAATATCTATATAATATGAAATGGATAAATTTCGGCGGAGGACATCATATAACCAGAGAGGGCTATGATGTTGAGCTGCTGATCTCCTGCATTAAACGCATCAAAGAAAAATACGGACTTGAGGTTTATATCGAGCCGGGAGAGGCTGTCGCGTTGAATGCAGGATATCTTGTATGTTCCGTGCTGGACAGAACAAAAAACGGAATGGAGATCGCCGTTGTAGATACATCTGCAGCATGTCATATGCCTGATGTTCTTGAAATGCCCTACAGACCCTATATAATAGGCTCGGGTATGCCCTTTGAGCTGAAATACACCTACAAGCTCGGCGCACCGACCTGTCTTGCCGGAGATATTATAGGAGACTACTCCTTTGACGAGCCTCTCAGCATAGGAGACAAGCTGATATTTACGGATATGGCTATCTATTCTATGGTGAAGAACAATACCTTCAACGGTATGCCCTTGCCCTCAATATTTCTGCTTGATAAAAACGGGCAGACACAGCTTCTGAAAAAATTCGGATATGAGGATTTCAAGAGTCGTCTTTGAGAATACTACTTTGAGAATACTAAGTGAGGAGCATTTATGGGAGAAAATTTCATCACAGTAGGCACTCAGGTGCTTGAGCTGTTTATATTGATCGCCGTGGGGTACTTGTGCGGCAGGATAAGAATTCTTAATGATAAGACCGTAAGGTCAATAACCGATATAGTGCTGTATATAGTCTGCCCCTGCGTTATAGTTGAAAACTTTATCAGACCCTTTGATACGGATATGCTCGGCGGTCTGCTGACTGCCGCCGCCGCCGCTATGTGTATACATATCGTCTCGGCTGTTATCGCCATGCTTGTTTTTCATGACAAAAAGCCCGAAAGAAACAGAGTATACAGATTTGCGGTGATCTTCTCAAACTGCGGATATATGTCACTGCCGATGCAGCAGGCGATACTCGGCTCTGACGGAGTATTCTTCGGAGCTGTATATATCGTAATATTCAACATCGTAATGTGGACCTTCGGCGTCTGGCTATCAAGCGGAGACAGAAGCTCGCTCTCAGTAAAAAAGATAATACTGAACCCGTGTATCATAGGCATGGCGGTCGGCTTTGTGATATTCCTCACCTCTCTCCCCGTGCCTGAAATAATCGAAAAGCCTGTGGGCTTTTTAGCAAGCCTCAACACTCCGCTTCCTATGATGATAGTAGGCTACTATCTCTCCCAGACCAGGCTTACAGACGCCTTCAAGGACGGAAAGGGGTTTATCTGCGTGCTGTTCAGGCTTATCGTGATACCTCTTTTAGCTTTTGGCGGAATGATGCTCTGCGGCATAAGAGGCACTGTTCTGATGACCTGCGTTATTGCCGCTTCTGCACCGGCTGCCGCAGCGACAACGATGTTCGCTGCCAAATTTGACAACGATGCAAAGCTCTCGGTCAATCTTGTCACGCTTTCTACTCTGCTCTCTGTATTGACAATGCCGCTTATAGTAGGATTTGCAAGAACGGTGGGCGGATGAATCAGCCTTAAAGGAGGAAATGAAATGGATATAAATGAGATCAAGGCAAGGGCGGAGCAGCTTCGCTCTGAGATACTTTATCATAACAAGCGTTATTACAATGAGGATTCGCCCGAGATCAGCGACTATGAATATGATATGCTTCTCAGGGAGCTTGAGAATATCGAAAGTGAGCACCCTGAGCTGATGACCCCCGACTCTCCCACTCAGCGTGTCGGCGGAGAGGCGGCTGAAAGATTTTCTCCGGTGGAGCATGCTGTGCCAATGGAGAGCCTTCACGATTCATTCTCTCACGATGAGATAAGAGACTTTGACAGAAGAGTCAGGGAAGCATCTCCTTCGCCTGTTTATATCGTTGAGCCGAAAATAGACGGTCTTTCGGTATCTGCGGAATACAGAAACGGTATCTTTGTGCGAGGCTCCACAAGAGGAGACGGCCTTGTAGGAGAGGATATAACCGAAAACCTTAAAATGATACGCTCCCTGCCAATGAAGCTGAACAAGCCTCTGCCCTATCTTGAGGTCAGAGGCGAGGTGTATATGTCCGTAGAAAGCTTTGAAAGGATCGTTGCAGCTCAGGAGGAAAGGGACGAAAAGCCCTTTAAAAACCCGAGGAATGCCGCCGCAGGCTCTCTGAGACAAAAGGATGCGAGAGTAACAAAGGAAAGAGAGCTGGACATCTTTGTGTTCAATATCCAGCAGCTTGAAGGAGAGGCGCTGAACAGCCACAGACAGTCCCTTGAATATCTCAGGGAGCTGGGCTTTACCGTTCTTCCGTTTTATTACGAATGTAAGGATGCCGATGAGGTAATAGAGCGTATTGAGGAGATCGGCAGCCGCAGAGGTGAGCTTGCTTTTCAGATAGACGGAGCCGTGATAAAGCTTGACGACCTCGGGCAGCGCAAAATACTCGGCAGCACGGCGAAATTCCCGAAATGGGCTGAGGCATATAAATATCCGCCCGAGGAAAAGGAGACGGAGCTGCTCGACATAGAGATAAATGTCGGGAGAACAGGTGTTCTGACTCCTACTGCGATACTTGCGCCGATAACTCTTGCTGGCACAACCGTCAGCCGTGCCACCCTGCACAATGAGGATTTTATCACTGAAAAGGGCATACGCATAGGAGACACTGTGGTGCTTAGAAAGGCAGGAGAGATAATTCCCGAGGTGGTATCCGTCTCAAAGCACAGAGAAGGCTCACAGCCGTACAGAATGCCGAGGCTTTGTCCCTCCTGCGGCTCACCTGTTGCATACGAAAACGGAGAGGCAGCGCTTCGCTGCACCAACACCGACTGCCCTGCTCAGCTTATGAGGCACATGATACACTTTGTTTCCCGTGACGCTATGGATATAGACGGTCTTGGAGAAAGGGTGCTTGCAACGCTGTGCGAAAAGGGTCTTATCCGTTCTCCGCTTGATCTGTACCGTCTGACAAGGGAGGATATTCTTACCCTTGAAAAGAAAAAGGACAAATCCGCCGATAATCTGATAAGGTCTATAGAAGCCTCAAAGGGCAATGATCTGTACAGGATAGTCTTTGCCCTCGGTATCAGGCATATAGGTCAGAAGGCAGCAAAGCTTCTTGCCGACAGATTTGTGACCCTTGACGCTATCGCCTCTGCGAGTGTTGAGGAGATCGCTTCTATTGAAGGCTTTGGCGAGATAATGGCGGAAAGCACGGCGGCTTATTTTGCTCTTGACGAGAGCAAAAAGCTTGTTGAGGAGATCAAGGCGCTGGGGATAAACACAAGAGTGCTGAATGAAAAAAAGCCGATCTCCGGAGAAAATCCTTTTTCGGGAAAGACCTTCGTTATCACAGGTACTCTGCCGAGCTATAAAAGAACCGAGGCTGCTGAAATAATTGAATCCCTTGGAGGAAAGGTCGCTTCAAGCGTATCCAAAAAGACTGATTATGTTCTTGCCGGAGAGGAAGCAGGCAGCAAGCTGACAAAGGCTCAGGCTCTCGGAATAAAGATCATTGACGAGAAGGAATTTGAAAAAATGAAAAATCCTGTGATTTGAGGCTGATCTGAGGATGTTAAAAAAATTTGTTAAGGCTTATTCAAAAAAGCTGTCTCATCATACCCTGAGATTTTTAAAATGGTCGCTCGTTTCTATACTTACAGGGCTGTTTGTAGGAGCAATCAGCACATTGTTTTCTTTTCTGCTCAAATGCGCCGGGGATTTCCGCGAGGAGCATGACTTTATTATTCTTTTTCTTCCCCTCGGCGGTCTTGTGACGGTATTCCTTTACAGCTTTTTCAGGTATAAAAACGACAAAGGCACCAATCTTGTTTTATCCACTATCCACGCAAAAAGCGAGATACCCTTTCGTATGGCTCCGCTGATATTCATTACTACAATAATAACTCACCTGTTCGGAGGCTCCGCAGGCAGAGAAGGCGCAGCACTTCAGCTTGGCGGAAGCCTTGGCAATCAGCTTGGAAGGTGGTTCCGCTTTGACGACGCCGACAAGCGCGTTGTCGTTTTGTGCGGAATGACCGCAGCCTTTTCTGCTGTTTTCGGCACTCCCATGGCGGCGGTAATGTTTTCTCTTGAGGTAGTGAGCGTAGGCGTGATGTATTATGCGGCGCTTCTTCCCTGTGTGTTCTCATCATTGATAGCTTCATACTTTTCTTCGCTTTTCGGACTCAAGGAGCACGCCTTCGGTGAGCTTGTCTTTCCTCGTCTGAGCTTTCTCAGCGCCTTTGAGACTATCCTGCTCTCAGGGCTTTGCGCCCTGCTGAGCATATTGTTCATTGTGTTCCTGCATTGGACGGGTGATTTTTTCAGAAAATATCTGAAAAACCCGTATATCAGGATCTTCTCGGCAGGCTGCTTCATCGTTCTTTTCACCTATCTTCTCAACACAAGGGACTACAACGGAGCCGGTATTGAGGTAATAGCAAGGGCGGTCAACAAAGGCGAGGCTGTCCCCTATGCCTTCATTCTTAAAATGATATTTACAGCCGTAACCATAGAGGCAGGCTTCCGCGGAGGAGAGATAGTACCCTCGTTCTTTATAGGCGCGACCTTCGGCTGCACCTTCGGTAGCATGATCGGCTTCTCACCTGCCTGCTGCGCCGCTATAGGTCTTATCGCAATGTTCTGCGGAGTAACCAACTGTCCGATAACCTCTTTGCTGATAAGCTTTGAGCTTTTCGGGGCAAGCGGAGTTTATTATTATATGATCGCAATAGCCGTGAGCTACTTTATGTCGGGATATTACGGGCTTTATAAGGATCAGACTATCGTATATTCAAAATACAGAACAAAGTTTCTTAACAGAAGAACAAGACAATAATCGGCGCAGTGCCTGCGCTCTCAATTCGCGGCCACGCTCGCTGCGCTCGCTTACTTCATAAGCGTATTTCATTTCAAAGCCGCGCCATAACATCGTGAAGAAGGCTGTTGTATCAAAACACGACAGCGGAGGCACTCCGCCATGGTCTGCGAGGCGGTGGATTATCTGAAAAAGCTGCTGAGTTATAAATCGTCCCGTGCGGTCACGCACTGCCTATTTTTATTGTGTATGCTCAACTAAGGTCGGCACGGAGAAAACACACCGCCCGAGCAGACCTTTAAGGTCTGCGAGGCGGTGGTACGCTCAAAAAACTGCTGCGTCAAACCACGACAGCGGAGGCACTCCGCCGGTCACGCACTTTAGCATTGCATAAAAGTCCGTTTTAGGTTATAATCAGCATATAGGCATATCATATTATAAGATCAGGGAGTGAGACAAAATGCGTACCGACAAGATAAACTATTATCTCGACATTGCCGAAACTGTCCTTGAAAGAGGGACCTGCCTGAGAAGAAACTACGGCGCCATTATCGTTAAGAATGACGCTATAATCTCCACGGGCTATGTCGGCGCACCGAGAGGAAGACAAAACTGCATAGACTTGGGATTTTGCGTCCGTGAGAATCTTAATGTTCCCCGAGGCGAAAGATATGAGCTTTGCAGGAGCGTTCACGCAGAACAGAATGCGATCATCAACGCCGCGCGTGAGGATATGATAGGCTCGGTTATGTTTCTCGTCGGGAAGGACGCCAAAACAGGCGAATATGTTCGCAACGCCTCCGCCTGCTCACTGTGCAAAAGAATGATTATTAATGCCGGTATCAGGCAGATCATTATCCGTAACAGCAAGACTGAGCATACCGATATCGACGTTATGGACTGGGTCATCAATGACGAATCCATTGAGGGACTTATGGGCTACTGAGCAGAAAGCACTGCCTTACCATTCTCAACTTAAACAGCGGATCCTATATGTTTTAAACCGATTTCGACAAAATTTTTCCAAAGCTATTTACTATTTTGTCTGAGTATGCTATAATACTTTCATAAATTTTTTATGAAAGGTGATATTCACTATGGGTAAATTTGCATCGGAATTTAAAGAATTTGTGCTCAGAGGCAATGTCCTTGACCTTGCAGTCGGCGTTATCATCGGCGGCGCCTTCAACAGCATCGTTACCTCTCTGTGTAACGACGTTATCATGCCCGGCGTTGCTTGGATAGTTGCTAACGCTTCCGGAATGGATATCGTTAACCCCGAGACAAATCAACCTGACTTCTCAAAGGTTCTGTCCTCTCTGAATGTCGGACCTATCAACCTTGGCAACTTCTTCTCCGCAATAATCAGCTTCCTCCTGCTCGCCTTCATCATCTTCCTCTTTGTCAAGGGTATCAACAAGCTGATGAAGCTTCGCAAGAAGCCCGAGCCTGAGGCTGAGCCTACAACAAAGAAATGCCCCTTCTGCATGAGCGAGATCGCAATAGAGGCTACACGCTGCCCCCATTGTACATCTGTGCTTGAGCTTGCAGAAGAAGCTGTAAAGGAAAAATAATAAAAGCTGCGAAGCATTGACCTCACAGCTTGAAATCATCGGCGGTAAATTTCGGAAGTGTCGGCAGCGAGCGGGGCTCACGCTTTAAAGGATCATAAATGTATCTTTTACAAGTGTCGCCTGACTCCGCTGCACCGTAGGGACACACGGGTTTGCCGCTGTTGTTTTTTTGGCAGTACCTGCAGTATTCGCATTTTGGCGGGATATTATTTCCGAACAGCTTCTTTTTTGAAAGGAACATACCGATCCTCCTTTTTTCATCGTTTATCACCATTATTATACATATTATTCAATGATATGTAAATACCTTATCAGGAGTTAACCGCCATGATTTTCAAGAGCAAAAACACTGACCTTAATTTTGTTGACGGAGTGGGATTTCTTACCTTTCCCTCTCTGTCGGAGCTTTCATTTGTAAAGCACGCCTTTTCCACAAGGATCGGCGGAGTGAGTACGGATGAGTATAAATCCATGAACCTCAATTTCAAGCGCGGCGACGACCCTGACCGTGTAACGGAGAATTACAGGATCTTCTGCAGAGCTGCCGGCTTTGATTACGACACCCTTATAAGCTCGTCTCAGGATCACAACACAAACGTGAGATGCGTAACAAAGGCTGACTGCGGTATCGGTATCTATCGTGAACACGACATGGCAAGCGTAGACGCTCTCGTGACAAATGAACCGAATGTCACTCTGGTCACGCATTATGCAGACTGCACGCCCTTATTCTTTGCAGATCCGGAAAAACGTGTCATAGGCCTTGCTCATGCAGGCTGGAGAGGAACGGTTGAAAAGATCGGTGAGGCTGTTGTTGACGTTATGACAGAGAATTACGGCTGCGACCCGACGGATATTATCGCTGTTGTTGGTCCGGCGATAGGCCCCTGCTGCTACGAGGTGGATACTCCTGTTTATGAAAGATTCGCCTCTCTCACCGAGCTGAAGCCTGCGTATTTCACACGCTCCCTCGGACACGGGAAATACCTTGTAGACCTTAAGGAGAGCAACCGCCGCATGCTTTTAGAGGCAGGACTGCTGAGTATAAACATAACGATCAGCGATGTCTGCACCAAATGCAACAGCGGACTGCTCTATTCTCACAGAGCAAGCAAGGGAAAAAGGGGCGGTCTTGTTGCAATGATGTGCATTACGGACTGATAAAAAAAATAAAAACAACGGACTGCCGTGCTTTTGAGCAAAACGGCAGTCCTTTTTTTAGTTGCTGTGCTGTGAATAGTGATGAGCCTTTTCAAGAAGCATATCCTTGACCTTCATAAGTCTTGTACGGCTGCTCCTGTCGTTCTCCTCAAGCTTCATAGCAATGTATTTTATCGTTGCTTCATAGCGGGGTATCATAACATGCTCAAGCGAATTTACCCTTCGGCGAGTGCGTTCTATCTCCGCAGCCATAAGCTCGCAGCTCTTTTCTGTCTCCGCAAGCTTAATAAGATCAGGGAGAATGTCGTTAAGAGCCGAAACAGCATCGTCAAGCTCAAACGAGGTAAATGCAAGGCCGTAGGGAAAGATATCGCTCTTTTCGGAGCTTTCGCTCACTGAAGAAAAAACAGGTACGTCAACGCTCATTATATTTTTGGAGCCTACCTCAACACCCGTCTGCTGCTTGGAGGACATGAGAGAGGAATCGAGAGCTTTTTTGCTCATTACTGCGCTCGCATTTATAAAATGTGCGTTGCAGCGGGAAAGCTCGGCTTCTACCCTTTCACGCAGTCTCTTATTCTCCTGCACAAGCTCGATGAACTGTCTCATAAGCTCATCTCTCTTGTCCTTGAGCATCTTATGTCCCCTTCTTGCGGTGACAAGCTGTTTTTTAAGCTTGCTCATCTGCATTCTGGTGGGGTTTACATTCATAATGTCCATAGCAATGCTCCTTACGAATTATTTGCCGTAGTATTTATCGAGCATATCGTCCTTAATACGCTTGAGCTCACTTCTCGGAAGTATATGCAAAAGCTCCCAGCCCTTGTCAAGCGTTTCCTCAATGGTGCGGTTCGTAGTATAGCCCTGAGAAACATATTCCTTTTCAAAGGCCTCGGCAAACTCGGCGTATTTCTTATCAATTTCTGTGAGCGCTGCTTCACCGAGAACTATCATCAGCTCACGGGCGTCCTTTCCTCTTGCATAGGCAGAGAAAAGCTGATTCATTGTGGCCGCATGATCCTCTCTTGTTCTGCC
>ONFW01000110.1 GCA_900317215.1 uncultured Eubacteriales bacterium
ACGAGTATGACGTCGGCATTTTTTATGGTGGAAAGTCTGTGAGCAACGATGAAGCTTGTCCTTCCCTTCATCATATTGTTGAATGCCTCCTGTATTTTAAGCTCTGTTCTTGTATCGATACTGCTTGTAGCCTCGTCAAGAATAAGCATAGGAGGGTCGCAAAGCATTACCCTTGCAATGCACATAAGCTGTCTCTGTCCCTGCGAAAGATTTGAGCCCTCCTCGGTTATCATCGTGTCGTAGCCCTGCGGCATTCTTTCGATAAAACGGTTGATAAAAGCCTTCTTTGCCGCTGCCTTGACCTCATCAAGACCTGCCCCGGGCTTTCCGTAAGCAATGTTATCCCTGACGGATGCATTATAGAGCCAGCTCTCCTGCAGAACCATGCCGAAAAGAGAACGCAGCTCGTCACGCTTCATATCGTAAATGCTTGTTCCGTCTATTCTGATATCTCCGCCCGTAACATCATAAAAACGCATCAGCAGATTGATAAAGGTCGTCTTTCCGCAGCCCGTGGGCCCTACTATAGCAATTTTGCTGCCCGAAGGAACATGAAGCTCGAAATCCGTTATTAGCGGTTTTTCGGGAGAATATGAAAAGCTTATCCTGTCAATGTCGATACGTCCCCTGTGCCTTGTCAGCTCTGCGGCAGGCTCCGGATCCGGAAGCTGATCCTCACTGTCAAGCACCTCAAACACACGGTCTGCTCCTGCAAGAGCGGACTGAAGCTGAGGTATTACGCCCGTGACCTCGTTGAAGGGCTTTGTATACTGATTCGCATAGGTTATGAAGGCAGCTATCTGCCCCACGGTGAGGCCGCCGTTTATAACGCTTACCGCACCTGTTATGCAGACCGCCGTTGTGACCAGTCCGTTGACAAAGCGTGTGCTCGGATTTGCAAGCGAGGAATAGAACTGAGATCTCTGTCCGCATACACGCAGTCTCTCGTTTATCTCCTCAAAGCCCTTCTGCGACTGCTCCTCATAGCTGAACGCCTTAACAAGCTTCTGCTGACCAACATATTCCTCAATATATGAGCTGAGCTCTCCCTGAGTGCCGGACTGCTCACGGAACTGCTTCTGCGAGAGCCTTGTTATAAATGCCGCAACAAACATCGACAGCGGAGTTATTATCACAACAACAAGAGCAATTATAAAATTCAGCATTATCATAAAGGCAAGCGTACAAATTATCATCACCGCTCCGGAAAAAAGCTGGGTTATGCCCTGCAGCAGACCGTCGCCTATGCTTTCGGTATCATTTATTATGCGGCTGATAAGGTCGCCATGAGGATGACCGTCTATCATTTTGAGCGGAACGGAGTTGAATTTTCTGAAAACATCGCTTCTGATATCCCTCACGGTAAAATATCCCGCAGTATTGATAAAAAGTCCCATTAGCCATTGAAATACAGCGCAGGACATTATCGTAACGGCTGTCATCATCAGAAGAAACGCCACCGCCTCATAGTCAACATTGCCCTCTGATATGATATTATCTATAGCATATCCGATAAGAACAGGCGCAGTCAGCGTCATCACCACATACAGCACTGCGAATATCATAGCAAAAACAAGGCTTTTTCTGTATGGCGCAGCATATTTCAATATCCTTTTTATCGTATGCTTTTTTACCCTTTCCTTTGCGGTTCTTTCTGCTGACGGCATCAGTTCTCCACCTCCTCTGCTCTGAGCTGGGAGAGACATATCTCCTTATATACCTCACAGCTCCTGAAAAGCTCGTTGTGTGTCCCGATGCCCGCAAGCTCCCCGCCGTCGAGTACGATTATCTTATCCGCATACCGCACCGTTCCGACACGCTGTGATACCATTATCACTGTCATACCCTTTGTTTCCTCATGCAGAGCCTTTCTTAGCGCAGCATCGGTAGCAAAGTCCAAGGCGCTTGCGCTGTCGTCAAGTATCAGTATCCCCGGCTGAGCAACAAGCGCCCTCGCTATCGTAAGACGCTGACGCTGTCCGCCCGAGAGATTCCTTCCTCCTGCGCTTATCATTTTATCCGTCTTTTCGGGAAGCTCTTCGACAAATTCATAGGCCTGCGATATTTTCAGCGCCCTTTCTATTTCCTCATCGGAGGCATCCTTTTTGCCGAGACGCAGGTTTTCACGGATAGTTCCTGAAAACAGTTCAGCCTTCTGCGGTACAATCCCGATCTTTCCTCTCAGTTCCGAAAAGCTGTATTCCTTAACATTTACACCTTCAACAAGCACCTCGCCGATAGTCGCATCGTAAAATCTCGGTATCAGATTTACGAGAGTGCTCTTGCCTGAGCCCGTACCTCCGATTATTCCTACCGTTGAGCCTCGGTCTATCTTAAAGCTGATATTTTTTATTGCATGACCTCCGCCCTGATAGCCGAAGGAAACATCCCTGAACTCTATACACGGCGCCTTGCTGTCGGTAACAGGACATGCATCGGACTTTTCAATAACAGAGGGAACGGTATCAAAAACCTCATTGACACGGGAAGCAGACGCAGATGCGTTAGTAAATATCACCACAAGATTTGATACAACTATCATAGCAAGAAGTATCTGCGTCATATAGTTTACAAGAGCGATTATTTCGCCCGTTTTAAGCTCTCCGACAAAAACAACCCCAGCGCCGAACCAGACTATGCCAATTATAGCAGCCTGAGCTATAACGTATGTCAGGGGATTTAGGAGCGCAGAAAGTCTGCCAGCGGCTACCGCTGTTTCTGCAAGCTCATTGTTGCTCTTATCAAAGCGTTCCTCATCATTTTTTTGTCTGCTGAAGGCTCTTATCACTCTGTTCCCCGAAAGATTCTCTCTTGATATCAGAGAAACAGCATCGAGCTTTTTCTGAATTTTCTTATAGAAGGGCACAGATCTGTTCATCACAACAAACAGCACAAGAGCTATCAGGAGAGAAGCCCCGAAAAAGATGAGTGAGAGTCTGACGTCAATAAGCATTGCCATTATGAGCGCTCCGATAACAAGAAAGGGCGCTCTGATAACGAGCCTTATCAGCATTGCGACAGCAAGCTGAAGCCTGTTGATATCGTTTGTCATTCTTGTTATCAATGACGGTGTTCCGATTTTGTCAAGCTCACTGTGCGACAAAGTATTGATATGGCGGAACATGGCATTCCTGACCTTTGTGCCAAAGCCCTGAGAGGCTATTGATGCTGACTTCTGACACACAAGAGCAAACCCGAGTCCAAGCGCTCCGAGCAGCACCATCAGACCGCCCTTTTGCAGCACATACCCGACATCGTTATTCCGCACACCGTTATCTATGATATCCGCCGTTATCAGGGGGATCAGCAATTCAAATATCGCTTCTATAAGCTTGCATATCGGCCCGATAATGAGCTGAAGCTTATAGTCCTTCAAAAACCGTCTTAACCGGAACATTTCATCATCTCACCTTTTGCATTTTTTTCATTCTCTTATATTTTCATTCTATATCATTTCCCTTCTCCCGTCAAGCCAACGCATGGCCGCCGGAGAACCCTTTCTTGTTATTTTTCCCCACAGAGGTGAATTGTATAAAAAGGTCGCTCTTTATCAGAAACGGCATAATACTCACTTCCTCAGCTATTGTTATAAGAAGCATTTCTATGTTATTCAGGGTCTTTCTTGCCGAAAAAACAGGTGCTGAGGGTCTCGGACTCTATCAGCTCGTTATCAGCATCTATCTTGTCTTTGTCACTACAGCCTCCTCAGGCGTTTGTCTTTGTACGACCAGACTCTTCACCGAGCTTTCTGCAAAGGGAAAATCTTCTCAGGCACGATATGCTGCAGAATACTGCATGCTGCTCTCATTTATCATCGGTCTTTCGGGCGGTGCGATTCTGTTTGCCGGTGCGGATCTCGCTGCAGTTCAGCTTCTTCACGACAGCAGAGCCGCACCGTCTTTGCGGCTGCTTTCCACCGGTCTGCCCTTTCTTGCCGTATCCTCATGCATAAGGGGATATTTTCTCGCAAGGAGAAACTCTCTGCAGCCTTCATGTGAGCAGCTCCTTGAGCAGCTCATTGAAACAGGCTCCTTTGCTGTTGTACTGTCCTTATGCCGAACTGCCGATATCTCCGACACCTGCTGCATAGCCGCTGCCGGAACTGCAGCAGCAGAGGCTGTTTCCTTTCTCTATTCCATACTCTGCTACAGAGCGGATATACGAAAAACAGGTCTTATGCGTGAAAGGCTCCCGGGCATCGTAAAAACGGCTGCTCCCCTGCTTCTTCCGGTCAGCGCAAATGCCCTCACAAGAAGCGGACTTTCAGCAGCCGAAAATGCGCTTATCCCCTGCGGTCTGAAAAAGCTTGGAATGAACAGCAGCGCCGCTCTTTCACAGTACGGAATGATCAGCGGAATGGCAATGCCCGTCCTTATCTTTCCCTCTGTGCTTATCCTGCCGTTTGCATCGCTGATAATTCCTGAGATATCAGAGGCAAGGGCAAAGAGCCGCACCTCATCTATAAGGCGGATAACGGAAAGGACCGTAGCCTCCGTACTGTATTATTCCCTTCCCGTAACAGTGATCCTTATTTATTTTTCATCTCCGCTGTGCGGGGCTTTGTTTGGCAGCAGGGACGCAGGCCGCTTTCTTGCAATGCTTGCTCCGGTCGTACCGTTTATGTATCTTGACTCCGCAGTCGATGCCATACTCAAGGGACTGAACGAACAAATGAGCTACTTCATCTTCAACACGATAGACTCACTTATAAGAGTCATGCTCACAGCGATACTCGTTCCTGTCTGCGGAGTATACGGAATTACGGCGGTGATAATAATAAGCGAGCTTCTCAACACCTCATTGAGCCTGCTCCGTCTTGTACAGGTGACTTCATTCAGGGTAAGCATAATAAGAACGGCAGTTATCCCGTGCCTTCTTTCAGCAGGCGCTTGTTTGCTGACGGAGCTTTTTCCCCTTATCGGCTCAGAAATGACAGATATGATAATTAAAATTTCATTTTGCTGCTTAGTATATGTTCCCATATTATTACTCTCAAAAAATGAGCTGCCGCATGACTGAAACGGCAGCTCATTTTTTATTTTCTTATCACAAGTATCTGTCCTGCATCAAGACAGTCAGGCATGGTCAGTCTGTTAAGATTAATAAGATAGGCTACGCTGACTCCGTATTTTTTTGCGATACCCCAGAGCGTATCGCCTGATACCACCTTATATTCGAGCCTGCCCTCATTATCCGTCCCGCTATCAGAAACAGTAAGTCCCTGTCCCTCGGAAATGATATCGGGGTCAGAGATACTGTTCTGAGCGGCAAGCATTTCCGTTGTTGTACCAAGGGACTCCGC
>ONFW01000124.1 GCA_900317215.1 uncultured Eubacteriales bacterium
GCGGGATATAAAACCGGTCTGTTCATATCCCCCTATGTGCTCGAGTTCCGTGAAAGATTCCAGATCAACGGTGAGATGATACCTCATCAGGCACTTGCGGATATCATTGATGAGCTGTGGGAAATTGTTTCTGAAATGAAAAACGAGGGGCTTATCATTACGGAATTTGAGCTTGTCCTTGCGGCGGCGCTGAAATGGTTCGAGCGTGAAAAATGTGACGTCGTTGTTCTGGAAACAGGACTCGGCGGTCGATTTGACGCCACAAATATCATAGACACCCCCTTAGCCTCAGTGATAATGTCTATCTCTCTCGATCATACAGCCATACTCGGAGATACCTGTGAAAAGATCGCCTATGAAAAATGCGGGATAATCAAGCCCGGCGGAACGACCGTGCTTTACGGCGATCAGCCCGAAGGAGTATTTAAGGTAGTCGAAAAAACCGCCGAAGAGAGGGATAACAAGCTGATTATAGCTGAGATAGCGGCTGCCGAATGCATAAGAACAGGCTTGGAGGGCTCTGCTTTCAGCTTCAAAAGCTCATCCCTGTTTGACGGCAAGGAAACAGAGCTGTTCATACCGCTCATAGGAAAGCACCAGATAAAAAATGCTGCCGCCGCTCTTTTTACTGTTTCAGCTCTCAGAGACAAGGGACTAAGAATTTCCGACGAAGCTATAAAGGCCGGTCTTGCGGAAACCGTCTTTCCTGCAAGAGCCGAGCTTCTGAAAAAGGAGCCGCCTGTGCTGCTTGACGGGGCGCATAATCCGGGAGGCGCTGCAGCGCTCTCGGAGCTGATCAAGACAGGACTCAGCGGACACTATAGAATTGCGGTGACAGGTATGCTTGCGGATAAGGACATAAGGACTTCACTTTCAATGCTTATTCCGCTGTTCGACAGAGTGATAGCTGTTTCGCCCGATAATCCGAGGGCAATGAGTCCCGAGGGTCTTGCTCAGATCATCTCGGAATTCGGCGTTCCCGTTGAGGCGGAGCACGACCTTTCAAGAGCGTATAAAAAAGCCGAGGCTCTTGCTCTTGAAAAAAACGGCGCAGTGGCAGTCTTCGGCTCGCTTTATCTCGCCTCTGATATGAGAAAGATCATACTCGGAAAAAAATAATAGTCCTCAACATTTTTCGTTTCTTTATTCAGGCCCGCTGTGATATAACCAGAATGAACCGAATATCTTTTTTACAAAGGAGGAATCGTTTTGGGAGCGACCACAGCACGCTCGGGAGCAGCCTGTTCAATTTTATGCGGTGTTCTTGAGCGAAACGAGATAAGATATGAAATCAAGGACAACAAGGATATCGCCTGTTTTGTCAACGGATGTGAAGGAGATATAAGTCTGCTTTTCAGGATAGACAGCTCAAAAATGCTCGTCACCCTGTATTCACCGCTCGGTGAGCCTGTTCCGTTTTTCTGTGCAGGAGATGTCTCCCTTGCAGTTTGCATGATAAACAACAGTCTTTCCGACGGTACGTTCTGCTATGATATTTCTGACAGACTTATCTATTTCAGAATGACCTCAAGCTTTTACAACAGCGGAGCTAATCCGTTCATGTTTGAGTATATGCTTTGCGCCGCCGCGGAAGCCGTTGACAAATACAGACCCGTACTGAAAAAACTCATGCTCTGCTCTGTGTCATAAAAGCCGAAACACCGCATAACTATTACCATAACGGTAAAAGGGGCGGTGTTTTTTATTGTATCTGATACTAAAAAAGAAGACTCTTGCATGTGTGCTCTCCGGAATAGCAGTGCTTTGCCTTGCCGTGATGATCGGCTCGGGACTGTCGCGTCACGAAGCCTTGCCTGTTATGGCGGACTCTGTTTCATGGGGACTGAGCTTCAACACCCCGGACGGTATCCCTAAAGGAAGTGCTTCTGAGGAAGAGCTGAAGGAATACGGCGCATATTATCTCGGCGATACCCAAAGCAAAACGATCTATCTCACCTTTGATGCCGGCTATGAAAACGGATTCACGGAAGGGATCCTCGACACCCTGAAAAAGCACAAGGTCAAGGCGACATTTTTCCTTGTGGGAAATTATATTAAGACCTCACCGGAGCTTGTGAAAAGAATGGTCAGCGAGGGCCACACCGTTGGAAATCACACTATGACTCACCCGGACATGTCAGGCATTGCTGACCCCGATGACTTCAGAGAGGAGCTTGAGGGACTTGAAAAGCTCTATAGCGAAGCCACAGGCAAAAAGCTCCCGAAGCTATACCGTCCCCCACAGGGCATTTTCAGCACCGAAAATCTGGAGCAGGCTCAAAGGCTCGGCTACAAAACGGTATTCTGGAGTCTTGCCTATGCCGACTGGAACAACGACTCACAGCCGACCCGCAAGCAGGCTTTTGACAAGCTCATTCCCAGAATACACAACGGCGCTGTAGTTCTGCTGCACAGCACCTCTCAGACAAACAGTGAGATACTTGACGAGCTTCTGACAAAGTGGGAGGATATGGGATATTCATTCGGAGAGCTGAGCGAGCTTACCGGACTGTCAAACTCATGAGCATACATTCCGGAGGCACTTTGACAGTATCCTCCATACAAAGGCAAAGTAATTATTATGCGGAACAGGTCATCGCCGGACAGGTCTTATATCCCCTGCAGATCCTATTGCTGCTGACGGAAGCCTGTGCTTTGATCGGTATGACAGTGGACCTGTCTGTATTATCACCTCAGCAAGAACATGTAACGGCCGGAGCTTTCCGGCTGTTTTTTATTGACATTTTTAACAAAAGACTAATGATGTTTACAAAAAATTTATTGATTATTTCCTGCATAACAACTATAATTATTGTATGTATGACTAACTACAATAGTATCATTTGTTCTGTCAAATAAATCCCGAGCTCGGCAGTTTTCTGAAACCAATTTTGAAAGGCGGATCATGTATGAAAAAAATCAAAAGAATGTGCTACAGGACCTTATCGGCTATCATCTCGTTAATGCTTATACTGACGTGTTTCTCAGTGCTTGCCAGTATTCCGCAGACGACCGTGTCAGCCATTAATAACACCGGAATTGAGATCAGAAGCTATTTTATTGAGCTTATATCGGGTGCTGAGCTTGAAAACGGGAGCTACATCTGGAAAGCTGATTCCGCTGAGGCAGGACATCTGTTTGCATACAGGATCAATTATGAGCTTTCAGGCGAGGGCGATATAGAAAAGGGCAAAATGAATATTGTCGTGCCACGCTCTATTCTCATTGACAGAGACGGCAACTATGCAGATAATATCGAGTTCTCTATCCCTTCTGTGGAAGAGGCCGACGCATCTCAGGAGACAAACATCAAGTTTGCCTATTATGATCATCCCGAAGAAAGCGAGCAGATCATAATTACGAACTATAAGGATATTTCGTCCGCTCAGAACGGTTTTATAGAGCTTGGGTATTCCACCTCAAAAACAACATACTATTATACTGACATGGGGCAGTCCGAGCCCTTCCGCGCAGATATGACGATCGAAAGGAATAACGACACTATCAGCGCGCAAAGTGACAGGATACCTGTTATAATCAATACCGCCGCAGGTCTGGTGTCAACACAAAAATATACTACAAACACGCTTTACAGAAGCTGGCAGAGCAGTTGGGGCAGGCGTCCCGCCGACTATGATGACTATTACTATACGGTATGGCGTATTGAAAGCATTACTTCAGCAACTCAGCCATATAATTTTACGATAGATGATGTTCTTGATGATCCCGACACCGAGGTGTTCGGCTATAAGCTTGCCGGTGAAACGTCATTTTCCGAAAAGAATACAGCAGAATTTGTCACGTCTGTCGGAAAAAGAACAGACTATGTTCTTACCCGCCACCTAAAAGAAACATACAGAGATGATACGGCATATACCCTCACAAATACCGAGACTGCAACGGTAACCCCCTATGACCGTATCGACGATGAAACCTCGGCGGTTTCAACTGCAAGCTATGACTATGTACCGGCATTTTTTGTAAAACCCATTGCAGGAACTAATTCTGCGAAATACGGCAACAATAACTGGCCCGGTTACTGGCCTGTTGTCAACTACGCCCTTAATGATCTGCAGACAGGCTATGTAGATCACCTTAACGGGAACATCAAGTTCAATGTATGGTTTACATCTTACCCGTACCCCTATACTATGGAGCAAGGCGCGGATCCTGAGGATCACGAGAGCTACGGGAAAAAGAATGTAGCTTATGAGCTGACCGATGAAAGATTCTATCTTGAGCAGCCGATAGTCTCTGTTCCTGATGTTATGAACGGTACAGAGGAGGTCAGACAACTGACCTGTGATGACTACGAGATCGAATATGTTGATTTCAGGACATCAATGAGCGATGCGGAATATGACACCAAGCTCATGAAATTCATCACCAAGCCTGTTGAGTATACTCAAGACGATATTATTCATATCTATGCGAAAGCAAACGGCAGTGATGAGTGGGCAGAAGCTGCTACTTATTCCCTTTTCAGCGGAGAGCTATGGTATGACAATACATATGTAAGCGGGCTTACAGAGGAAAGGATAGTATTCAAGCCGAATTGTACAGGATATCGTTTTACTGCCTCAAACGCTCATTACTACACATCAATAAGCGCAACTCCATACTGCAGGATCAAAAATTCCGGTTACGTAATGCAGCAGATAGAAGACAAGGAAAGGGTAACACTCGGCAATATAGCAAGTGTCCGCTTTACCGATCATGCAGGCAATGTGTTTTACAGCAGAGATATGTATGCTGAGGACTACATAATCGGCATCGTAAGGGAGTCGCTTATCGAAAAAACGACCACCTCGTTCAGCAATAACAAAATAAAAAAATACGTTACCGTAGGCTGGAGGATAAATGCCAATGAAAGCTACATGACCAATGACGGCAGACGGTATATCCCTCAGGAATCGGGTACGTTTTACGATCTTTTGCCTCTTGGCTGTGATCTTGTCCGCACTTCTGTTCTCGTAAAAACCGAAAGGGGCTTTCTCCCCTCCAATGCCTATGACGTATCCTCAAGGATAAATTATAACGGTACAGGCAGGATATTGCTCACGGTACATATCAAAGAGCAGTTTGAGCGTGCCGAGCTGTTGTTCTCTACCACATACACTTATGAGAATATTTTAGATTACGGAAAAACGCTGAATAACTCTGCAGCCTTTGAAACAGGAAATGACAGGATCGCTAACGGTCAGCCGGATAACGGCGGTAATCTTACAGATAAGTCTTACATGACTGATCTCGATCCCGAAACCGATGAGCCCCTTTTCATCTACACTCAGCATAGCTATAACATAAGGATACTCACTGCTGCCACCTCTGGACTTACCAAGACTGTTAAGGGAACTAACGAGGATCAGTATGTCGAATCAACAAAGGTCAGGCAAAACGGAGAATACAGCTATAAGCTCCGCTTTGCTACCACAACATATACAAGAGCAAAGGATATGGTGCTGTTTGATTCTCTTGAAAACTTCTCCCTTGGGGGAACAGCAGGTGACTGGCACGGTGTTCTTACGTCGGTAGACGTCACTCAGGTAACAGATAAGGGCGCAGCTCCGGTGATATACTTCTCATCGGTAGAGGATCTGGATATTAATTCACATAATGATCTTGAAGAAGAAATATCCGGAGAGAGAGTATGGATAAAAGCCTCCCGCTTTGGTGATATCAGCAGAGCAAGGGCTGTTGCCGTGGATATGAGAAAGGATGCCGGAGGAAATGATTTTATCCTTGACAGAAACAGCTCTGTTGCTGTGACCCTCTACATGAAGGCTCCTGAAGAGGATAATACCGGCGTTCCAGACCCGACAACGTATAATAACATTTTCATGAAGGACACGCTGATAAATATGCTGAGCGATACTGAGGAGTCGTTCTTTATCCACTATGAGCACGCAGAGGTGCATTTCAGGATAATGGCTGATGTCAGCATGCTTAAGCTTGATTCCTCAGACCATAAAACGCCTGTCGGCGGGATAGAGTTCACACTCAGCTCACCTACAGGAAAAACAGACTACGGAACGGATTTTCCGCCAATATCAAAAACCACTGACAAGTACGGCAGACTGAGCTTTGCCGATATTGAAAAAGGCACATATATTCTTTCTGAAACAGCAGGCTCTGACGATTACCTCCAGAACATAGAGGCTATGGAGGTAGTGATCGACGGTCGTGGAACTGTTACCATAAAGGGAAGCGAGATAGATCCGGACGTACCTCAGATAATTGAGGACGACCCGAGAGTACATACGGATATAGAATTCTATAAAAGAGATCTCAAAAACAGGAAGATCGTCCATGGCTCAGAGTTTGTTTTGTCGGGAAAATCAATATACGGAACAGATGTGTACGTACAGGCGGTTTCAGATGAGAATGGCTGCGTATTCTTCCCGAATATTGAAGAGTCCGACACAAATGGCTACGAGCTGAGAGAGGTGAAGGCTGCCGACGGCTATGTAAGAAGCGAGACAGTATTCACAGTAATGATCGATGATAACGCAAACTATTCCATAACAGAAAAAGACGCTCCGGCCGACGGCGAATCACTTCTTTTAAAGGAGCTTGACGGCACATATTCTGTATTCAATGAGCCGCTGCATTCGTTTGTCCTTCAAAAGGTATCTTATATGTCGGAGGATATAGTTGTTGAAGGGGCAGAATTCCGCCTTTACGGATATTCGGATTACGGACACGAATACGACAAAACGGATACAACCAACGAAAGAGGTCAGATAACCTTCGACGGGCTTGAGGCGGGCACCTATACTCTCAGAGAGCTTGCTGCTCCCGAGGGATACATACTTGACAGCAGGGACAGGACGGTAATTGTAACGAGATACGGCGAATGTACAGTATCCGACACAACTACCGATAATATGGGAAGATTTGTTGTTACAAACAAGCCCGACGGCACTGTTACAGTTATT
Source organism: uncultured Eubacteriales bacterium (assembly GCA_900317215.1). Lineage (GTDB taxonomy): Bacteria > Bacillota > Clostridia > Oscillospirales > Acutalibacteraceae > UBA1213. Next base: position 6,939 of record ONFW01000124.1, read on the forward strand.
AAGAAATGGCTCGACAACGAAACCAATGTGAGCCGCGCAGCCAAGGGGATCGATGCTATAATCAGCATAAGCTCCGAGGCGCCGGAAAACTCCGCGTATTTCGGTTATGTTATTTCACCTAACGAAAGCAATGGCGACAGCTACAGCTCAATACTGACAAGGGTGGCACCTCTCGCCTCAATAATCAGCTTTGCTCCCTACAAGGGACCCAGGTCTTATGTAACAGAGCTTATCAACGAAGGCAAGGCTGTAAGGATAGATGACGAGACAACAAACAAGCAGATATATGCCTGGTTTGAGGAGGATACAGGCGCGGTCTATTGGTGGACCAATGCAAAGACCGCAAAAATGTCCAGCCGCTCGCATCAGATATGGAACGGGCTGACGAATGCCGTATCGATCGATGTTACGGATATAGACACCTCAGAGGTCACGGATATGAGCAAGCTGTTCTATAACTGCTTAAAGCTTCAAAGTATAGACATCAGCACATTTGATACATCAAATGTCAACGATATGACGCTCATGTTCGGTGAAGATGACTGGAACTCCAAAGCAGCACTCACCGAGATAATATTCGGCGACAGCTTCAATACCTCAAAGGTCACAAGCATGACTTTGATGTTCGCCTTCTGTACAAAGCTCAGCGTGATTGATCTCAGCCGTTTTGACACACACAATGTTCAGTCCTTCAACAGCATGTTTCTGGGCTGCTCGATCACAGAGGCGGATATAAGCAGCTTTGACACCTCAAATGCTCTTTATATGTCTTATATGTTTGCAGGAAAGACAGATAACAGGACGGGAACGCCAAGGCTTACCAAAATTATTACAGGCCCCGGCTTTGACACCTCTAACGTCCGCTATATGAACTATATGTTCTACGGACAGAATAATCTTGATAAGGATTCCGTTGACTTTACTAAATTTGATACAAGAAATGTTACCAATATGAAATATATGTTCAGGGACTGCAGCAGCCTTGACGAGCTTGACCTGAGCAGCTTTGACACCTCCTCGCTCAACACTATGTATGGCATGTTCTATAACTGCAGCAAGCTTAAGAGCATTGATCTCAGCTCCTTTACCACTCCGGAGCTTACTTCTCTGTACGAGACCTTTTACGGCTGCTCTGCTCTTGAGGAGCTTGATATGTCCGCCTTTAATACATCAAAGGTAACTACTCTCGCAGAGACCTTCCTAGGCTGTTCAAAGCTTGAACACATTTACGGACTGAACGGCTTTGACACCTCGCGGGTAACTACTCTGAACCATACCTTCAGAGGCTGTACAGCTCTTATTGATGCAGATGTAAGCCGTTTCGATACGTCCTCTGTGACAAACATGGCTTACGCCTTCTGCGGCTGCAATTCGCTGCCTGTGCTTGACGTCAGCGGCTGGGATACCTCAAATGTGCTTGACATGGCTTATATGTTTGACGGCTGCAGCACTGTTGAGGTGCTTGATGTAAGCGGCTTCGATACAAGAAAGGTCTATCAACTGACATGGAGTATTGCTGATGGTTACAGCGGCATGGGATATATGTTTAGAAATTGCAGAAATGTCAGGGAGCTTGATGTAAGTCATTTCTACACTCGCAGCATTTACCACATGGAGTATATGTTTTCGGGCTGCGCCTCGCTTGAAAGCCTTGACCTCAGCAGCTTTGACACCTCAAATGTCATAGATATGTGCCGTATGTTCGAGGGCTGCTCATCTCTCAAAACGCTTGACCTGAGCAGCTTTGATGTAAAAAACTGACCAGCATAGATCTCAGCTCCTTTGACAGCAGATGCGCTACCACTGTGGCAAACATGTTCAACAGCTGTTACGCTCTGCCAAAGCTTGAGCTGCCTGAGAAATTCAGCATGACCGCAGTTGTTGACATGACCTCGGCTTTCCAGGACTGCTCCTTGCTTACAGAGCTTGACCTGAGCGGGCTTGAACCACTGAGCGCAAAACAGATGAGATATTTGTTCAACCGCTGCTCAGAGCTTAGATCCATAGATTTCGGTACTCATTTTGATACCTCAAGGGTATTCAATATGACCGGTATGTTCCAGGGATGTGTAAATCTGAAGCATGATCCAGAAGGAACAGATACAGAAGCAGAGGATTACAAGCCTGTTATCGACATCAGCTTTATGAAGATACCTTATCTGAACTATGTATCAAGAATGTTCCTTAACTGTGATACAATAGCAGGTATAGAGCTTGGCAAGCTTAACACCGCTCGTATCACAAAGATGCAGTATATGTTCTATGGCTGTGATGCTCTTACCGAGGTCGATCTCTCAGACCTTCGCACCGATTATGCCGACGACATGAGCTATATGTTTGACAGCTGCTTAAATCTTACAGGCGTAGATATGAGCGCAGAGGTGTTCAGACAGCAGAAAAAGAACATGAACTATATGTTCCAGAATTGTAAATCACTGCAGACTGCAGCATCACTCAAAATCGGAGTAAGCTATCCCGATAAGATGAAGTATATGTTCAACGGCTGTTCCTCTCTCACAGTCCTTGATCTCAGCGGCTTTGATACAAGCTCCGCATCAGACATGGAGGGGCTGTTCCAGAATTGCACCGCATTGACAAAGCCTGAGCTTATCGGTCTGACAACTGTCAATGCAGGCAATATGAGCAACATGTTCTCAGGCTGCACAAACCTGGAGATACTCGATCTGAGCTGTATTGATACCGGAAATGCAACAACGCTGAACAACATGTTCAATGGCTGCAAAAAGCTTAAAACAATTTATGTATCACCGGAAAAATGGATCTTATCCGCCGGTGTGACGGGAACCGGGATGTTCAATAATTGCCAGGCTATCGAGGGCGGCAACGGACAAACCTATTTAAGCAACAAGACCGGTATAGACTATGCCCATATTGATGCCGAAGGCAACCCGGGCTATCTTACCGATATAGCGGCCAAACCCAGGAATACATCTTCCTCTGCTGCGGTAATGGTGTACCGTTCGGACGGAGAATATGATGAAGTAAAATGTACTGTAGTAAAGCTTGATGACAGCACATGGGAATATACTTATACAGGGCTCGATCCCTCGCTTGAATATTACGCATGGGAGGACGAGATAGAGGGTTATATTTCATCAAATACCGACCTGAACCCCCTTCTCCTTGCTCCGGGTAACAATACAATAACAAATACTACTGAGGATCCCGAGTATGAGCCGCCGGAATACGGCAGGCTGACCGTACGCAAGCTGCTTGAAGCCGGACAGGGTACCGATCTGACGGAGGCTGACCTCCAAAAGACCTTTACCTTCTCTGTATTCATCTCAGATGAGAATGAGCAGGCACCTGCAGGTGTTGTAAGATACCCGATAGAAGGCGGCGACAGCACCCTGCTGTTTGTTAACGGAAAAGCTACAACAAAGCTCAGGGGAGGAGAAAGCCTGACTATAACCGATATTCCCGAGGGCTATCATTACCTTGTTGAAGAGATCTATTCGGGAGGCTATTCTTCAAGCTGCGAAGAACCTGAAGGAATCATATCGGCAGATGCACAGGCCCGTGTTGAATTTGTCAACACCAAGGAAAAGACGGTAGAAGATAAGGTATCCTTTACCCTTAAAAAAATCGTAGAGGGCAATTATGAGCTCACCGGAGAACGCTATTCATTCTCTGTCATGCTCGGAGGGCTTGCCGAAAATGAGACCTACACCCTGTCGGACGGAAGCAGCTTTTCATCTGACAGAAGCGGCAGTGCTTTCTTCACTGTAAGTCTTGCAGATCAGGAAACTGTAACCGTAAATGATCTTCCTGCGGGCTCAACATACAGAATAACCGAAGCTGCAGGTGATTATTCTGCAAGCTACAGAATAACCGACGCCAACGGATCAGGCCGGATAGCAGGAAGCTCCGGAACAGCAGAATCCGGACGCTCTCTTTCAACCAAGACCGAAACGGCGGATACCGGAGAAGACATCACCGTAACATTTGTAAATACAAGAGACGCACGTCAGGATCTTGTGCTGAGAAAAAGAGTGATCGGCGACACAGCTATCAATGATGATGAATTTGAATTTACTGTTGAGTTTACAGATCTTCCGCCGTTTGAGACTGTCATGACCGAGGAAGGCGGCATTGTAGCAAAGGCGGATTCAAACGGAAGTCTGACTGCATTCTTTACTCTGAAGAACGGAGATACTCTGACCTTCTTAAAGCTCCCGGTAAAAACCGGATACATAATAACCGAAGGCCCGACAGATTATATCGCATCATATAGTTTAGTCAACGATGGCACAGAAGGAACAGTAGTATCCGGCTCTAAGACTAACAATGAAGAGCGAAAAGAGCTCTCTACTGAAAAGGAGATAGTAAATGAGGGTGAGGAGATCACGGTAACATTTACAAACAGGAAGGTAGAGCATGATATCACTGTAACCAAGCTTGTGGATATGACCAACGGTATAATGGAATACAGTGAATACAGCAAGCAAAGGTTTGACTTCTTGATCGAGCTCAGCGGACTTGACGCAGGAGAGGATTATTATTCCCTTTACTCCTTCGCAAATACCACCGGTCAGACAGACGGACCTGTAATAACTGCGATGAATGACGGAACTGCAGAGCTCCATGTTCAGCTTCGTCACGGACAGTCGCTTAAGATCAAAGCCTTGCCTGTGGGCGCAAAATATCAGGTAACAGAGAAGGAGATATCCGGATATGCTGCATCATACAGTATTTTGGGAGGAGACGACAGTATAATCAGCCGCACAAGCGACAGGAATCTCAAAGCCAATACCGCCTTGACTACAGCCGTTGAAACGGTAGAGGCAAGCGAGCTTGATGTAAGGATCCTTTTCACCAATACCTTTGATGCCGCAGGCTATGTCCTTCCTGATTCTGGAATGAAGGATATGAGAATGGTATTTATGACCCTGTTCTCCTGCATGGCTGTTTGCGCGCTTGCATACGTTATAACCTCCGGGAAAAAACGAATTAAATGATCCTCACGCAGGAGCTGCAATGAGCCGGACCGCAAGGCTCTCACCCATGCGCCTCCTTGAGATAATGTCAGGGTCACGAACGAGAGTCCGATGTACAAGCATCGGGCTCTCGTTTTATATGCTATCACTAAGTACCGGCCGAGCCGGCAGGCAAGACCGGAGGAACCCCATTATTGCCGGAAAAGGGGGCGCCCTGCGGACACAACGGTTCTGGACAAATATGCGTGAATATGATAGAATAACTTGATGACAAAAGACCCTGACATCTACGGAGGAAAAAATGAAGGAAGAAAAAAATATAACCGAAAGCTTTATTAAGAAAAACGCGCCGCTCCTTATCTGTATGCTCATATTTATTGCAGGCTCACTGATAAGGCTTTTTTTGAGGGATATGACCTCACTGGACTCGGATAACTTCCTTGTGCCGTGGTTCAACGATATCAAGTCAGCAGGAGGATTTTCAGGGCTGGACGAACAGGTCGGAGACTACAATATCCTGTATCAGACGATCATCGCCTTTTTCACATATATCCCTATAAAGCCCCTCTATGCCTATAAGCTGTTTTCCTGTATCTTTGACCTTCTGCTTGCGCTTCTGGTAGCATATATCGTATCGAAGCTATGCGAAAAAAATAAGAAGGCTTGTGCTGCTGCCGCTTTCGGTATAGTGTACCTCTCACCTCTTGTTATACTCAACTCGTCATGGTGGGCTCAATGCGACGCTATCTATACATTTTTCGGCATTGCCTCTCTCTATCTGCTGTCAAGAAAAAAAGATCTTGCTGCAATGATAGTATACGGCGCTGCCGTCACCTTCAAGCTGCAGGCAATATTTCTGCTGCCCGTGATAGTGCTGGTTCTGTTTATGAGAAAAAAAACGCATCTGCTTTATCTTGCCGCCGTTCCCGCCGTTATGATAGTCCTCAGCCTTGCAGGCATCATTGCAGGCAGAAACATAAGTGATATTTTCACCATTTATTTTTCTCAGACCTCGATATACAAATCTGTTGCGCTGAACTATCCCTCGGTATGGGGGCTTGCTTCGGACGCTGTTCATGCCGCTTCATTTTTTGCTGGAAAGGAGATTATCACTCAGGAGCAGCTATATAATATCCTGAAATATCCTGCAATAGCCATAGCGGCAGCGGCGCTCGGAGCATACATGCTGGTTTGGCTGAAAAAAAGAGTCAGAATTGATCTGAAAAACATAATAATCATGGCATTTATTCTTTCCTATACCTGCGTACTGCTGCTTCCGAGCATGCACGAGCGATATGGCTTTATTTATGAGATACTCGCCCTTATCATTGCCTTTATTGACAGAAAAACCGTATACCTCGTATGCATAATGTACGCGGTCACGCTGATAACTTATATACACTTTCTGTCAAACTGCTATTTCATGCCGCTGGCCGTGCTTTCGGCAGTGAATATCTTTGTCTATATCATGTATGCTGTCAGGCTCAGCCGCTTTCTGCAGGAAAACAGCCGCTCTTCCTCAACCGATGAGCGCACCGCAGCGCCAGTCCCACATATAACGGAGTGATAAAATGAATGATACCCCATTGTATACACAACTGATCCGGCATAAGAAAAAAGGGCTCTCCCCCTTTCATACACCCGGGCATAAATGCTCAGGCTTTATCAGTAATGAGCTTCTTTCTCTTGATCTTACCGAGCTTCCCGACACCGATGCGCTATACGAAGCAGACGGAGCTATCCTGCAGGCAGAGATAAAGCTTGCGCGCCTTTTCGGAGCAAAACGCACTCTCATTTCCTCCGGCGGCTGTACGCTCGCAATACAGGCAATGCTGAGAATCGCCTCTCAAAGAGGTAAAAGGATACTTTTTTCAAGGAATATACACCGAAGCGCAATAAACGCCTGCGCTCTGCTCGGTATTGAGCCGGTATGGGTTATGCCCCGTAGTGAGAGCAGTCTTTTTACGGGAAGGATCGTTCCGGAGGATATAAAAACAGCCCTTGATGATGCTCCTGATATTTCCGCCTGCTATATAACAAGCCCCGACTACTACGGAGAGATATCTGATATCGCCGCAATAGCAGAGATATGTCACCAACGCGGAGCGCTCCTTCTTGTCGATAACGCCCACGGCTCTCATCTCGCCTTTATGAAAGATGATCTTCACCCTATTCATCATGGGGCAGATATGACGGCCTGTTCTCTGCACAAAACACTGCCCGTTCTGACCGGAGGCGCTGCTCTGAATATCGGGA
>ONFW01000126.1 GCA_900317215.1 uncultured Eubacteriales bacterium
GCGAACCTGGCGCTCTCCCAGCTGAGCTAATGGCCCTTGTCAATTGTATGAAATTGTAAATTGTTTTGGGGTGCGTAAGCTACCCAGTCGGGCTACCATCTGAGCTATACCCCCGTGCGAGTATATAATAATACATTATAAGGCTGTTTGTCAATAACCTGTTTCTTTTTCTTTGTGAAATCTGTCCGGCATGTAAATAGAAGATACAATAATGAGCTTCAAGGGGTATCTCTTTGTTTATGATAAACTATAAAATAAAATTTCTATAAAGCTGTTGTTTAAATATGACGTATAAAGCCCTGCTGAAGTAATTTAATGAGCTGATATTGACATATGGATGTTTTGTAATATCCTTCAAGAATGTACAAAATAATCCGCATCGGGTAAGCTGAAACCTAAATTACAGACGAAATTGTGCGAAAAGCAAATAATTATATGACATTTTTGTAATATATTCCATAGTATTTTAGTTTTTTTCTCTTGATTTTTCGGGAAAAAAAGTGTATAATACACGTAATGAAACATGAAATAGTGTTTCTGAAAAAATTTTTAGGAGGATTTACTAAAATGAAAAAGTCAAAGATTCTTGGCATAGCTCTTGCAGCTGCTATGGTATCATCTGTTGCTGCTATCAGCGTCAGCGCTATTGAGAAGGACGAAATGAAGGATCATACTGTTGGTATCACAGGTTCTTTCTGCAACTGGGGCAACACTGGTGAGACAGACGTTCCTATGTCTGATGACGACGGTGACGGCGTTTATGAGGGTACCTTCACTATCGATAAGGTTGAGGCTGGCATGATCAGCGCTCAGACAACAGACAAGGGTCCTGCAGGCGTTGTTGAGACAGGTAAGGTCGGCGTACAGTTCAAGATCCGTCTTGACGGTACATGGGGTACAAGCTGGGGTGATTTCGAGGAGGCTTTCGGCCGTACAGAGAACAGCCAGACAAACTGCTGCGTAGAAGTATCTGAGGGTCAGTCTGTAACGATCACTGTTAAGCTCGACACAAACAAGGCTCTTGAGCCCGATCCTGATTTCCCCGATGAGGACTACAAGTCATGGGAAGTTACCTACACATCTGAAATAGGCGGCGCAGCTCAGACTTCTGATGAGCAGTCTTCAGAAGAGCAGTCTTCAGAAGAGCAGTCTTCAGAAGATCAGTCATCAGAAGAGCAGTCTTCAGAAGATAAGTCCGAGGTAGAGGAGTCTAAGGAGCCCAAGGAAGAGAAGACCGATGACACTTCAACAACAGGTCCTGCTTCTGAGGCTGACAAGGATGCAACTCCTGTAGCAACAGGCGACACAACTTCTGCTGTAGCTCTCGTAGCTGTAGTTATCGCCTCACTCGGCGCAGCTGTAGTTATGACAAAGAAAGCTTCTTCTAAGGAGTAATTCTTACTTAAAAGAAACTTATAAAAATCAATGATTTTTACCGTCCGCATTTGTGGGCGGTTTTTTTTGCCTGAAATACGTTTGAACAGAAAATAAAGAGAATGTAGATTGAATAATCGAAAAGAGTGTGGTAAAATGTAGAATAGCTATTATTTTTAACAACGGAAGGGGAAAATCATGAAAGAGAAACGAAATTCCTTTTCAAGCTCGATAGGCTTTGTGCTTGCTGCGGCAGGCAGCGCTGTCGGGCTGGGAAACATCTGGCGATTCCCGTATCTTGCGGCAAAGGACGGCGGAGGTCTTTTTCTGGTAGTGTATATCGTTCTGGCGCTCACCTTCGGCTTTACGATGCTCATCACCGAGGTCGCTATCGGACGAAAAACAAAGCAGAGCGCTCTCACCGCATACGGCAGGCTGCATAAAAAATCAGGCTGGATCGGCGGCTTTGCAACGATCGTTCCGTTTATGATATTGCCGTATTATTGTATCATCGGCGGCTGGGTGCTAAAATACTGCGTTGCCTTCTGCTCGGGTCAGGGCGTAGCTTCGGCTCAGGAGGGCTATTTTTCGGGCTTTATTACCGGCTATTCAGAGCCGATAATCTATACGGTCATTTTCCTTGCGGCAGTAGCTCTGGTCATCTATATTGGCGTTAATAAGGGTATCGAGAATATCTCAAAGATACTCATGCCTATCCTGCTGGTGTTTATTCTGTCAATAGCCGTGTTCTCGCTCACGCTGAAGGGCGCGGATAACAGAACGGGTATGGACGGCTTTATAAAATATGTGGTGCCAAGCTTTGAGGGTAAGGGATTCGGCGATATCTTCACGATAATCCTTGACGCTATGGGACAGCTATTCTACAGTATAAGCGTAGCTATGGGTATAATGGTCACATACGGCTCGTATTTCAAGGACGACAGCAACCTGATGAAGTCAGTCAACCGTATCGAGATATTCGATACTGCAGTCGCCTTTCTTGCCGGAGTAATGATAATTCCGGCGGTATTCGCCTTTCTCGGAAATGAGGGACTTGAAAGCGCCGGACCGGGGCTTATGTTCGTTGCGCTGCCCAGGGTATTCCAGGCAATGGGACCTATAGGCAATGTAGTGGGCGCAGTCTTCTTTATAATGGTTTTCTTTGCGGCTCTTACAAGCGCTATTTCCATACTTGAAGCTGTCGTTTCAAGCATTATGGATAAATTCGGCTGGACAAGAAGGATAGCAACTACTGTGGAAACGGCTGTTGCTCTTGTATTGGGCGTGCTTATCTGTCTGGGATATAATGTTATGTACTTTGAGTGTCCTATGCCCGGAGGAAAAACCGGACAGCTCCTTGATCTGTTCGACTATATGAGCAACAACATACTTATGCC
>ONFW01000127.1 GCA_900317215.1 uncultured Eubacteriales bacterium
AAGAATATCTCCGAAGATATTGGACGTAACAATAACGTCAAACTGCTTTGGGTTTCTGACAAGCTGCATAGCGCAGTTATCAACATAGAGATGGTTCAGCTCGACCTCGGGATATTCCTCGGAAAGACGGATCATCGTCTCTCTCCACAATCTGGAGGAATCAAGAACATTCGCCTTATCAACGCTCGTAAGCTTCTTATTGCGCTTCATAGCCATATCAAATGCGACCCTGCCTATCCTTTCTATCTCATTCACGTTATATTTTTCCGTATCATAGGCAGCTCTGACTCCGTTTTCCTCAACAGTCCCTCTCTCTCCAAAGTAGATACCGCCCGTCAGCTCTCTCACTATCATTATATCCATAGCGTCGCCGATGATATCGCTTCTCAGAGGAGACGCATCTCTCAGCGGCTCAAATATAACAGCGGGTCTGAGGTTAGCAAAGAGTCCCAATGCCCCTCTTATTCCCAAAAGTCCTGCCTCGGGTCTGTTATTACCGGGCTGAGTGTCCCATTTAGGTCCACCAACAGCGCCTAAAAGCACCGAATCCGAAGCCAGGCATTTATCTATTGTTTCCTGTGGCAGCGGAACCCCTGTTGCATCGATCGCACAGCCTCCTAAAAGAGCATCTGTATAGGTCACCGTAAACCCGAATTTCTCTGCGGTCTTATCCAGCACCTTTACAGCCTCTCCGACGATCTCCGGACCGATACCGTCTCCCCTGAGCAGGGTAATATTGTAGTTTTTCATATTTCTTTCCTCCTGTTATTGACTTTTTCACAGCATTACGCTGTTGTTCCACTTTAAATTATAATGCTCTTTATCCGATTAGTCAAGCATTTATGACCTTGACATATGAAACCCCACATTGTTTTTATCATATTTGCCACAAATACTCCGCCCAAAGAAACGCACGCTCGGACATGAGGAATTTTTTCCACTTCATAATCGGATATTTCTCTCTGAAAAGCTTGCATATCACACAGTAAAGTGCTATCATGATATCACACTAAATTTTAAGGAGAGATCATTATGAATAACTCAAGCACAGGCACACCCTCAAAAAGAAAGAGAATAGTCATCGACGAGAAGGTCATCGGTCATTACGGAGCTCTCAGACTGAAATACATCAGAGAATATAAGAAAAAGCTCTACCGTGAGCTTCGCACCGAGGGTACGATCAACGAGTACCTCATCAGTATAAACGCCTCAGCCTGTGAAGCATACAATAATATACTGAGGCAATATGTCGAAAAAGAAGGCTTGACCGAAACATTCCGAAAAAATGCTCCTGAAGAATATGAAAGCAGAATGAACACTATCAGGCTCGAAGTCGGGGAGATCATTCTCCACGACTATGTGTATTATTAATAAGCATAGCGGGGCTTCCGGCTTCTTTGTCGGAACGAATTTCATTGTAATAAACGCAGAAAAATCGGCTGAATTTTCCTCTGTTACACTGTCCCTGCTGTAATTAATAATAGAAAAGCTAAAAGAGAGAGTATAAGAACAACGCTCGGAAAAAATCATAAATAATCGTGGTTTTTGAAATGAAGGTCAGATAAAAATCATTCCATTCAGGCAGTTTTTGCGATATGCTAATTATCTCAATGATGAGAACGTCAAAAAATTATTTAAGAAGGTACCAAACAATGAGTGCGCGACTCCGTCAACGACGCCGAGGGCTTTAAAGCAACACCGCATTATCGAAGAACGATCCATGTAAGATCTATTCAAAACAATTATATAAGGAGGAAATCATAATGAAAGGAAATATACTGAAAAAGATCGGCAGCTTAGCTTTATCGCTCATGATCACGACAGGTGCAGGAGCTGCAGCAGTAATGTCCGCGTCAGTCATGCCTCAGGCAAGCCTTACCGCTTATGCGGAAGCCTACGAAGATTACGAATATGAAATACTTAATGACGAAACCATTAAAATCAGCAATTATAACGGTTCAGAGACATCGGTAAACATACCCTCGACAATTGACGGGAAGCCAGTGACAAGCATCGGGGGTTGTGCGTTTGAATGCTGCACAAACCTGACCTCCGTCACCATACCGGACAGCGTGACAAGTATCGGATCCGGCGTTTTAGAGACACACCATTTTATAATAACCAAATAAGTGATTTTATTATGGCAGGAAATGTGCTGATAGATTATCAAGGCATGGCAGATGCGGTCACCATTCCTGACAACGTGACAAGCATCGGTGAGAAGGCGTTTGTCGGCTGCGAAATCCTCTCCGTCACTATACCGGACAGTGTTATAAGCATCGGGAAGGATGCGTTTTCCGGCTGCACAAACCTGAACGAAGTGAATTATTGCGGTACAGAAGAAAGCTTTAAGAGAATAGATATGGACGATGATACGCGAAACATACTTACCCCTCTTATAAAGTATGAAGCAAAGCCTCTTTCATCAACTCCTGTATCTGACCCAGTGACCTCGCAACCGCAGGAAAGCACAAACGACACAGGCAAGTCAACAGCACCCAATTCCTCCCCTCAGACAGACAACAGCCATATACAAAGTGATTCAAATAATACAGCAGTTATCGTGATCGTTGTTGTCAGCCTTGCCGCAGCTATAGCGGCAGGCATCATCATTGCCGTAATACTTGTAAACAAGAGCAAAAAACAAGGTCCCGGTAAACAACAGCACTGATTATTGATATGAGTCTTCCTAACACCGCAAGGGAGTATTAAACGACCAGGCTCAGGCTTGCAGAGCAGCATCCTGATAACAGAATCGCTTACACAGGCAGCAAGAAAGATGTTATAGGCAGGCTGCTTGCTGAAACTCGTGTGTGTCAGAATAAGTATTGTAAATAAGGAGTGTAAAAATGGCTTTCGATTATAAAAAAGAGTATAAGGAATTCTATTTACCGAAGAACAAGCCGTCTATTGTGGATATTCCAAAGATGAACTATATCGCTGTGCGTGGAAAGGGCGACCCTAATGCAGAGGGAGGCGAATATAAACAGGCTATCGGTCTTCTGTATGGTATTGCGTATACGATCAAAATGAGCAAAAAGACAGATCATCAGATCGATGGCTTTTTTGATTATGTTGTACCACCCCTTGAAGGCTTCTGGTGGCAGGAAGGTATAAACGGCATAGACTATTCACACAAAGAAGATTTTTGCTGGGTAGCCCTGATACGCCTGCCGGATTTTGTAACAAAAGCGGATTTTGACTGGGCTGTCGAAGAAGCGACAAGAAAAAAGAAAACAGACTTTTCTAAGGTTGAGCTTCTGACTTATAACGAGGGCTTGTGCGTACAGTGTATGCACATTGGTCCTTACGATAACGAGCCTGCAACTGTTGAGCTTATGGATAGCTTCGCACAGGAAAACGGCTATGTGACCGACATATCCGATACCCGTTATCATCATGAAATATACCTGAGCGATGCAAGAAAGGTCGCCCCCGAAAAGCTGAAAACAGTTATCAGACATCCGATCAGAAAAGCAGATGATTAACGCAGCAAACATCATAACGGGCTTCCGTATTGTTTTCAGTGCAGTGTTGTTGCTCTGCCCTGTATTTTCACCTGTGTTCTATATTCTGTATCTTGCGGCAGGAATTACAGATATGATAGACGGCACAGTTGCCAGAAAAACCAATACAGTCAGCAAATCCGGCGAAAGGCTTGATACTATAGCAGATCTTATATTTGTAGCAGTCTGCTTTATCAAGCTGATACCTGCACTTGACATTCCGTTATGGCTTTATATATGGCTCGCAGTCATTGTGCTTATCAGGGTCGTCAGTATCATTTCAGGTTTCGTGACAGAAAAAAGATTCATCATTCTTCATACAACAATGAATAAGCTGACCGGTGCCTTGCTGTTTATTTTGCCGTTTACTCTGCAATTTGTCGATCTGTCATACAGTGCGGCTATTGCCTGTTGTTTTGCGACCTTTGCAGCAGTTCAGGAAGGACATTACATCAGAGCCGGAAAAATCAATAAAACATAGAGAAGCCGTGTTTCCCGAAAACAAAGCAGGAAACACGGCAATAAATTTTTGTTGGTCAATTATTTTTCGCTTGACCTCAAAAAAAGCTCCGCCCGACTTCCTGTTGAGAGGTCGGACGGGATACTCCTGTATTTATTATTGTATGTAAACCATGGCTGTCTTGCGGAAAGCCGCTATGATGCGCATGACCGCAGAATATAACAGGCTTATGGAATAGCCGTAGATCAACAGCTCGGTGGTACCAGCGATCAGCCCAATGCATAGCAGCGTGACGGTGAATATCAGACTGATAATGCCGTTTACAAGCCTGCCCTTCCACGCCCTCGCTCCGAAACGCTTTGCCTCCAGCGCCCGCAGGACGCTTATGGCGCCGCTGAAGCCGTAAATGCCCATAAGATAAAGCATGATGACAAACGAGGACATTCCCGACAGGCCGGCGGTGAATATTGCTAAATCAAGTATTATCAGCGAACGGTACAGAATGGCTTTTCCTCCCACCATATGGCGCGCCATGGTAGTATAATACCACAGCATCCGCACTCCGTACAGAACCAGTGTCAGGCATAGTATAGCGGTTATCAGATTGGCGCTCGTATCCGGAAAAACTGACAATATCAGCGCCACAAGCATCAGCCCCATGCCGATCAGAATGTTTTTCATACGCTGCCAGCTGCTCATGGCTTATTCTCCTTTCTGTCATTCATCTGCTTGCGGAACGCCCGTCGTCCCGCAAGCTTTTTTTCGTGATCTACGGAATATCCTGCAAGCTTGCTGCCTGAATTGAAGATCTGGTTGGTGACCATGCTTTTCTGCGCAAGAGCAGCAATAATAAATTTACCGATGAAGGTATTGTCCTTCTGATCCTTCGGCGCAGATTTGTATTCTCCCTGATATCGGTTCAGATCAAATGGGTCAATAGTCTTTCCGGAGAGCTTTTCTCCCAGCGCCCGCCAGTCCTCCGAGGCATCCGGCTGACGCTTGCGGATAATACTGTCTACTTCCTGTATGTGGGGTTGGACAGAATCCGTATCATATTGCTCTGTTTCAAATTCATTATAGATCCCCCGCAGATATTTCATGGCATAGACCATCTGGCAAAAGGCGTGATGATAGTCCGAAGGATTATCCTTTGTATATTCCTCATATTCCGCCCATGCCGGCAAATACTGATAGCGGATAAAGCTGTAATCCGGCAGATGTCCGGCTCTGCCGTGGCCTAAATTCATAATTGAGTTTTCATTATCCTGGTGGAGACTGCTGGTATATATACAGTTCTCTAAATCGTCCGGAAGAGAAGCGCTGTGACGGAAGGTGATCTTGCGTCGTACATCTCCGTCCTCCCCGGGCAAAAGCTCATAGAAATGATAATTGGTATTATTGATGACCATGGAGGGCGTCCCCGCAAAATATGTATGCGCCCATGTGTCCGCTAAAATATGCATGGCAAGTCCTGCTGCCTGAAGCGGCTTATCCTTTGCCAGCTCGACGGTCATTTTCAGCAGTTTGCCGTTGGGTCCGCAGATAAGACGGTATTTATTAAGGTATTTTTTTGAGCATGGCACGGGAGGCTTGGCGCTGAGATCTCGTGGAAGAAAATGAAAGGACGACCATATCCTTGTGATATCCTGAAGCCCTATGATATCCGTTCTTGCCTCCATCAATTCTAACTGAAGCTGTGTTGTTGCGGCGGAGAGAGGCGCACCAAGCTCCCGGAGGAGCGTTTTACAGCACAGATCCACCAATTGATCGCTGTAGCTTATGGTCATAGCCTCCTCGTGAGAATAGCCTGCTATGATCGAAGCACAGTAGGTAGCATAATAGTGAAAATCAGAATTCATAATGCTCTCCTTTCTGTACCTGCTGAGCTTGCTGTTTTCTGAGCCTTCTCAGCGTTATGGAAGAGGAAATAAGCTCTATCAGGAAAATAAGTACGGAACCGTCAAAGATAAGAGAAATCACCGTGGACAGATCAAAGCTTTGCGTGAAAAATAATACTTCAAGAAGCAGGCTCGAGGATTGTAGCAGGATAATAAAGCCTGTAAGTATCAGATACCTTCTTTTCTTGCCTGAGCCCTCGGAGACGGCGCACAGACCTGCTATACAGTACATCAAAAAGTAGATCACTGACAGAACTCCAACTATCACATATACGATAAACCACTCGGAAAACGGCAACGCCTCTCCAAGCTCATCCTTATAGAAAATAAAGACCAGAAAAATTTTAATAAGTACCCATACGCTCAGGGCAACAATGCCACCTCCGAGAGTTGTCAGGTTATTTTCCAGCCTGCGGATGCGCGCCGCAGGGGAGCCTGTAAAGGGCTTATCGGG
>ONFW01000072.1 GCA_900317215.1 uncultured Eubacteriales bacterium
AGGACTGACGAGGAGCATTACAGAGGACTGTGTGAGCTGATCGGTGAACATGAGATCTCCTGTATAGCGGCTGACCCTTCTGCTGCAAGCTTTATCGAGGTCATCAAAAGGCACGGAAAATACAGTGTGATCCCCGCAAAGAACAATGTTATGGACGGGATACGTCAGGTAAGTACGGCTCTTAAATCGGGAACGGTAAGAATATGCCGCTGCTGCCATGACAGTATCCGTGAATTCGGCTTATACCGTTGGGAGAGCGGAGGCAGGGATATGCCGGTAAAGGAGAACGATCATGCAATGGATGATATACGTTATTTTGTCACTACCGTTCTTTGCAGAGAGGAAGATGTTTTTTTCGTGGGCTCTGTAGACAGGCGGTGAGCTGCCGATCCCGGGTGCGGTCACGCACCGCTGGAAAGGAGGTGAAAATATGGAGTTTTTCAGAAGAAAAAAGAAAAATGAAGAGCTTGCAGTTCAGACAGCGGCATGCAGCAGCGGTACGGGGTCAGTCCTCTCATCGCTGAATATGCAGAGCGTATGTGAACGGAGACTGTATAAAAGCCTGAGAGAAAGCCTGCCGATAATAGACGCGGCAGTTTATAAGATCATAAGGCTTGTCGGAGGCTTTAAGATAAAGTGCAGCAGTGAACAGGCGGAAAAGGAGCTTTCACACTTTCTTGCTGATGTAAGGGTAAACGGAAATCAGAGAGGCATAGACTGTTTTCTTTCGGCATTTCTCGACCAGCTTATCACTTACGGAACAGCAGTGGGAGAGATAGTGCCTGACAGCCGATGCAGAAGGATAGCGGCGCTCTACAATGCCTCTCTTGATGATGTCGAGCTTGAAGAGGGCAGCGGACCGTTTGATATCAGATTTTTTCTGCGTAACACTTCAGGTGAAAGAACGCCTGTGAGGTTTCCGTCTCTTGTGCTATGCAGCACCTTGATGAACGAGCCGGGCAAGGTATACGGTACCTCACTGCTGAGGGGCTTGCCGTTTATCAGCGATATCATGCTCAGGATCATTAAGGCTGTCGGGACAAACTGGGAAAGAGTGGGAAACGTCAGATTTGCCGTTTCCTATAAGCCCGGAGAAAACGACAGGAGCTTTACAAAGGAAAGAGCCGCTCAGATAGCCTCCGAATGGAGCAAGGCAATGAACAGCAGCGAGCCGAAGGATTTTGTGAGCGTGGGTGATGTGAGCATAAAGGTCATAGGCGCTGAGAATCAGATACCTGACTGTCAGGTGCCTTCGAGAATGCTGCTCGAACAGATCCTCTCGAAGCTCTCGATACCGCCGTTCCTGCTCGGGCTTTCGTGGTCGACGACTGAGAGAATGTCCGGACGCCAGGCGGATATACTCACGACAGAGCTTGAATTCTACCGCAGACAGCTTGAGAGCAGCATAAGAAGGATATGTGATCTGTTCCTTAAAATGGAGGGCTTTTCCGCAGATTATACTATCGAATGGGATAACATCGATCTTCAGGATGAGGTTGAGCTTGCAAGGGCGAGACTCCTTAATGCTCAGGCGGATGAGCTGCTCAAAAGGACTGAGACTTACGACAGGAAGGATGAGTGATAGTGGAGAAGGTGAATGGGGCTCCGCTCGAGGGTGAGCTGGAGCTGATAAATAAATATACAAGAAGGCCGCTCGGAAATGATGATGTGTATACTTTTTCGGTAGTTCTCTGTGACAACGATATCGACAGGGACTATGAAAGATTTTCCGATGAAGCGCTTGAGAGTTTGAGCAGACTGTATATCGGTGTGACCGGTATCACTGACCATGAGCCGAAAACGGGAAACCAGAGTGCAAGGATATTTTCCTGTGCTGCCGAACAGGTTAACGGAAGGCTCACCTCTGACGGAAAGCCTTATAAAAGGCTATGTGCAAGGGCGTATATGCCCAGAAGCGTGAAAAACAACGAGCTTATCCTTGCGCTTGACAGCGGAATAAAAAAGGAGGTGAGCATCGGCTGCGCCGTTAAAAAGCGAAGCTGCTCGGTCTGCGGTGAGGATATTTCTATCTGCGGACATATCAAGGGCAGAAAATACGGCGGGAGCCTGTGCTTTGCGGTGCTTGATGAGCCGTCTGATGCCTATGAATGGTCCTTTGTGGCAGTGCCTGCTCAAAAACAGGCAGGTGTGATAAAGTGCTATGAGGGAAACAGAAAGAACGGTATCGACATTATGCGAAGGGAGGTGAACAAAACGGATATAGAAAAAAAGCTGTTTGCAGGAGAGGAACAGAGCTTTTCCGGCGAGGAGATAAGAGCACTTGCAGAAAAGTTCAGGGCGCTTGAAAGGAAGGCTGCCGAGGGAGAGTTTTACCGTGACAGTCTTATAAAAGAGGTAAGGGGGCTTTCTGCCCTTGTTCTGCCCGAGCTGAGCACAGACACTCTTGCACATATAACGGAGGAGCTTTCGGTAAGACAGCTTTCCGAGCTGAAAAAGTGCTTTGAGCAAAGGGCGGAGGAGCTTTTGCCCATGAAGCCGCAGCTTGCGGCTGCAGGCGGCAGAAAAAACAGTAATACAGACTATAACAATATATGAAATATAAGGAGGAGGAAAAACAATGAAGGTTTCTTTTGAAGGCTTTGACGAAAAGACAGCAACATTTGAAACGTCATCAACTTCCATAGCAGGCAAGCCTGTTGCGATGACGGCAAACGGCAGAGTGCAGCCCGTAACAAGCGGCGCCTTCTGCGGTATATGCAAGGGAGTAAGAGAGGGCTATGCCTCGGTACAGATCGGCGGATATATAAGGGTAGGCTATACCGGCGAGCTCAGCGTGGGCTATCAGAAGCTTGCGGCAGCAACAGGCGGCAAGGTGACGGTGGATTCTACAAACGGCAGGGAATATCTTGTTGTGGACGTCAATACTACTGCGGGCATTGCAGGTATCATTCTTTGATAAGGGAGGAAACACACTATGGCATATTATGACAGTATAAGACTTGAAAAGGGGATGTACAACAGCGGCAGGTCACTGACTGAGGTGCTTGAAGAGCTTGACCCCTCGGAGAATTATAAGGGCAGTGAGCTGGAGGGGCTTGACGCCTTTCAGAGACAGCTAAAAAGATATGATATCAAGGTGGGAGGAGAGCGCTCCGACAGCGTGCAGAAGTTCTTTGAGACCTCGGATTCGGCGGCGCTTTTTCCTGAATACGTATCAAGAGCGGTCAGAAGGGGCATTGAGGGCAGCGATCATCTCGGGGACATAGTTGCGGCAAAGACAGTTATCAACGGAATGGACTACCGCTCTGTGGTATCAGCCCCTGCCGATGAGGAAAAGTCGCTCAGACCAGTTGTAGAGGGAACAGTGCTTCCGCAGACCAATGTAAGAACGAGCGAAAATCTTGTAAAGCTAATAAAAAGGGGAAGAATGCTCGTTGCTACCTATGAAGCGATAAGATTTCAGCGGCTTGATCTTTTCACGGTGACCCTCCGCCAGATAGGCGCGCACATCGCAAGAGAACAGCTCAAGGACGCAGTGAATGTGATAATAAACGGCGACGGCAACAATAACAGTGCTTCGGTGGTTTCGGTCACAACGGCAAATACCCTCACATACGATGATCTTATCAAGCTTTGGGCGGAGCTTTCACCCTATGAGCTTAACACTATACTTGCGCCGACGGATATGATGAGAAAGCTTCTTGCTCTTACCGAAATGAAGGACGCTCAGGCGGGTCTGAATTTCCAGGGTACGGGAGAAATGATAACTCCTCTCGGAGCAAAGCTTATACATATCCCGAGTATGGCTTCGGGCAAGATCATAGGTCTTGACAAGAACTGCGCTCTCGAGATGGTGCAGTCGGGAGGTATACTTATGGATACCGACAAGCTCATCGACAGACAGCTTGAGAGAGCCTCGATAAGCTGTATCGCAGGCTTTGCAAAGATATTCACGGACGCTTCAAAGGTCCTTCAGTAAGGCTTTGGGAGGAATGACGGTTGAATTACGAAAGGATTCTTGATCTGTTCGGTAAGCTGTCAGGACTTCCGGAGGAGCTTGTAAGAGAACAGGGCTTTCTGTGCGATATGAGTGCTCAAAACATTTTGGCAAGGCTCAGATGTCCTGCAGAGCAGTGCGGCGGTAAGGCGGAGCTTGCTGCCGCTGCTCTTGCTTATTACAGATATGTTCTCTGGACGATGACTGACGGCGGTGCAGAGGGGATAAAGGTGGGAGATGTCTCTGTGAGGAACGGAAAGGAAAGACTCCTTCATGCGGAGAGACTGTTCAATGAAGCACTTGACGAGCTTCGCGGCTGCATCGGAGACGACAGCTTTGTGTTTGAAAGGATATGAGCCATGAAGGAACTGGAAAGAGCTATAGAAAGGCTTGGCTGCACGGCATACGCTGAGAGCAGCGAGGGAATAAAAAAGGGAAGGGCTGTGATCTTTCCTGCAAGATATGAGCACAGTCAATGGGGCGCTGAGGAGCATTTGCCGCAGGGCAGGTGCGATGTAAAAAGATATATTATGTTCTGCACAAGGGAACTGCTTGAATTCTCGGACTACGGCAGCAGGATATATTCCGGAGGTGACAGCTTTGTGCTGATATGGAAGGACGAGAACATCTACGATACGGGAGCATTTTATAAATCGTGCCTCAGAAAAATCACGGAGGAGTGTGGAGAGTGAGAACAGACTATGTGGAAATAATGCTTCAGAGGCTCTCGGATAGTGAAGAGCTGCGTGGGTTCAGGCTTTTCAGAGCCGATGAGTTCCGCGAGCTTGGATATCCCGTTTCAGGGACGATAGTGGTGATAGGTCGGGAGGAGGCTTCTCTCGGCTGTCTCCTCGGGGGAGACAGTCTTTTCGGAGAGGAAAGGCTGTCTGTCATTGTGATGACCGATGAAAAGCAGGGCGGCGCCTTTTGCGCGGAAAGGGCAAGACAGCTGTGCAGTGCTATGCTTGACTGCGATGCAGAGAAAATGATCGTGTCTGTCTGCGTGGAAAAATGTATGTACGACAGAACAGCTTTTGCATATAAAGTAATAATGAGATTTACGCTGAGGGAGCATGAGCAGCATAGACAGGGGGAGACAGCATGAACGGGAAGACCGCCTTATGCGGCAGAGATGCGGTAATATATATTGACGGCAAAAGACTGATGCAGGCGGAAAAAGCCGAGCTCAGAATTATTCGTGAGCTGCACAGGGTGAGAAGCTGCTTTCAGGGAGAAAACGCTGCTCTTGCGTCAGGCAGGAAGGAGTATAAGCTGAACCTTACGGGTGTGAGGTTCAGCGCTCCCTTTGAAAACTGCAATTATTATGATACGGACAATTTTACCGCAGAGCTGGTGCTTGATGATGAAAGGATAGTGCTTGAGGGCTGCAGATGGGACGAGCTGAGCGCTCTTGCAGAAAAAGAAAAGCTGAGGGAGCATATCAGTATTCTTGCCCTGAGGCTGAGAAAAGAGGAATGAGATGAAGGAAAGTGAAAATGCGGCGCAGATGAGAGAAGGGCTGAGCTTCACCGCAGATGAGACTGAGCGGCTGATGTTTATTTCTGACATAGTAGAGAACGATGCCCTGAGATATGAAAGGCTGCTCGATGCGGAGGAGGAGTATGATGAACTGTGACGGTAAAATGAGCTTCGGGGATTATATCTTTCCGATAAATCCGTATCTGATAAAGCTCACCCATAAAAAACAGATCGCCGAGCAGCATATCCCGATGAACGGCAGTGTCGTGTCGGATATGGGAAGGCTGACGGTCAGGATAAGCGGCGAGGGGGAATTCTGCGGAGAAAACTGCAGGGAGGATTTTGAGGCTCTGAAGCGGCTGTATGAATGCTCGTCCGCAGAGATGCTGTATATCCCGTCTCAGAAGCCGGTATATGCCGTTTTTGAAAGGCTTGAGCTGATAGGCAGTGATGTCGAAGGGGTGATAAGATACTCCTTTTCTTTCGTCGGCAGCAGTGAAGCTCCTGCCGGCAAAAGAAGGTCGGCAACGGGAGACGGCAAAAAATGCCTGTGGGATATCTCCTATGAGAGCGGGATAGATATAGATTCGCTGGTCGATATGAATCCGGATATTAAAAGACCGGATATCCCGATACCTGCCGGAAGGAGGATAATCCTTTGCTGAAATATATCATAAAAGACGCCGAGGACAGATCCGTTTGCTTCACTTCACCGCTCAAGGTCAGTATAGTGTCGTCGCTTGATGCCCCTGCAGACAGGCTCAGCGCTGTGTTTGCGGTAAAGGGTGATGTTCCTGCGCTTTATTCCGCAGAGGTGCTGAAGGACGGAGAAAGAGTGTTTTATGGTCTGATAGACGAGCAGAGCGTGGAGCTGAACAGAAACGGCAGCTTTCTTTCCGTATCCGCCAGAAGCCTTGCGGCACTGCTGCTTGATAACGAGGCGCACCCTCAGATATACTGTTCTCCGTCAATGCCCCTGCTTATGAAAAGACATTTTGAACCGCTTGGCTTCAAAAGCTACAGAGGAACAGAAAAGGCGTTCAACGGACAGCTTGTTGTTTCAAAGGGCATGAGCGAATGGTCGCTGCTGAAAAGCTTTTGCAGATATTTTGCTCAGACCGAGCCGAGGATCACTAAAAACGGGGTGATAGATATAAGCGGAGAGCAGAAAAACGAGGTGCTATGTCTTGCTCCCGACAGAGCCTACTCGATAAGACATGAGCTAAGGAACAAGGCGCTCATTTCGGAAATAAGGGCGAGGACCTACGCCTCGGGAGATTATATCATGCCGATAAAAAGCGATCTTGCAGAAGAGCTGAGGATCCAAAGAAAAAGATATGTCAATGCGGTGGGCAGCAGGAGCGGCACGGTAATATCTTCAAGGCGGATAATAAAGCAGTCGGAGAGGGAATATGAAAGCCTTGTTGTCGGCTGTGCAGGCTGTATGCTGTGCGACACGGGCATAACTCTGAGGATAGCAGGTGACAAAAAGCAGTACAGGATAAGGGAGGTCGTCTATACCCTCGATACATCGGGAGAAAAGACGAGCATCTATGCGGAGGTGAAAAGAGAGTGAGGCTATCTGAAAGAATTAACAGAAAAAACACCGGAAAAACTATTTGCAGTGCCGGCTCGATAAGAACAAGCGCTGACAGAAGAGTTGCGGCGCAGGAGGTCAACGGAACAAGACAGCTCTCGGTTGTAGCACCCGCAGGTGTGGCTTATATCCCGAAGGCGCGAGAGGATGCGGTGGTGCTTTCAAACGGGAACGAGCAGCTTTGCATAGGCGTAAAAATGCCTGCAGGCGAGAGAGAACTGAAGCCGGGAGAGGTGATGCTCTTTTCCACGGGGACGAGCTATATTCATCTTACCGCAGACGGAAGGATAAATATATGCGGAGAGGTTTATATAAACGGTGTGCGTCAGGAGGCGGAGTGATACGGATACAGCAATTA
Source organism: uncultured Eubacteriales bacterium (assembly GCA_900317215.1). GTDB lineage: Bacteria > Bacillota > Clostridia > Oscillospirales > Acutalibacteraceae > UBA1213. Next base: position 7,393 of record ONFW01000072.1, read on the forward strand.
ATATCAACGGTGATGTCGCAAGAGACAGCGGCGGAAGGGTATATTATGTTTCGGGCAGGGAGGAGACCGCTCAGAGGCTGTATATCCTTCTTTCGGCAAAAAGGGGCGGCTTTATCTACGGCAGAGAGCTTGGCAGCGGGATAGGTCTTGTAGGGCTGACGGACAGTGACGCCGCATTGAGGGTAGAGGCATACGCAAGACAGGCGCTTGCCGGAATGCCGTCTGCGGAGGTCACGGGGGCGTCTGTAGCAAACGGTGCGGTGACGGTTTTCGTTGCCGTGGACAATGAGGAATACAATATAACGATAAGAAGGGAGGCGGATGCATGAGCCCGACATATCAGGAGATACTTGGAAGAATGAACACAAGATTCACACAGCTTTCGGGACTTGAGCCGGATACTGCAAGTGATATCGGGATAAGGATAAAGCTGCTTGCAGGAGAGATATATTCACTGACAAGCGAAATAGAATATCTTAAAAGACAGATGTTCCCGACTACTGCCACTGGAGACAAGCTTGATCTTCACGCAATGCAGAGGGGACTTGAAAGGATCAAGGGCAGCAGAGCCGAGGGTACTATAGTATTTACTCTTGAGGCGCCTCTCGAATACAATCTTATTATACCTGCGGGAACGATCTGCACAACGGGCGACGGTTCGCTGAATTATATTACAAAGCAGGACGCTGTGATCTACAGGGGCAGCAGCTATGCATGGGTAAGAAGCACTGCCGAGGACAGCGGAGAAAGATATAATATCGGCTCGGGCAAGGTCAATACCATAGTTACATATTTCTCGGTGGGGATCAGGATAAATAATTCGACAAGCTTTACGGGAGGTACTGATGACGAGACTGACGAGCAGTTGAGGGAAAGGCTTGCAAAAAGCTACAAGGATACTCCCGACGGCGCAAACGAGGCGTATTTTGAGAGACTTGCCCTGAGCGTAGACGGGATCCAGTCGGCTAAGGCTTATTATCACCCGAGCGAACCGGGATGGGGAATAATAGTTTTGGGAGGCAGAGGAGCCGTGCCTGATACGACTGCTTTCGACGAGGCTTCAGAGCTGCTGAACAGCCAAAAGCCGTTCGGGGTCAATTTTCTGATACAGAGATGCTCAACTGTTGTAAAGGATATAAGCGTGAGCATACAGGTGAGTGAGGGCTATCTTTACAGCAGCGTAAAAACTGTTGCTGAGGAGAGTATCAGGAATTATTTTCTCGATCTGTCGGTCGGTGAGGACGTGCTTCTTGCGGCTTTGGGAAAGGCGCTTCTGGAGACGGAGGGCGTTGAAAACTATTCGTTTGCTCAAGGCTCTCAGGACAGTGAGATAGTAAACAGCTGTCTTGCCGTGCTTGGCACGCTTTCCGTCAGCGAGATGAACTGATGAGGAGGAAAAGCCATGTCGGAGCTTGAAATGATGAAAAAATGTCTGGAGGATACGGGACTCTATGATGTAAGGAACGACAGCGTGATACTTGCCGAGCTTTCCGCCTATGCCGAGGGGCTTGATATCTGCTTTGACGCCCTTGACGGGATAGAGAAGGAAATGCTTGTTGCAACAGCTGAGGATGAGGGGATAAGAGTGAGACAGCAGCTCACGGGAAGGACTGCTGTCGGGACGAGTATTGAAGCCCGAAGGAGCGCGCTGATAAAGGCTCTTTCGATCTGCTCGGAGGATCATACCCTGAGCGGTATGCAAAAGGTGATCGATAGCTTCGGTCTTCACGGGGAGCTTTCCTTTGACAGCGTGAACCACAGAACGGTGCTGAATTGTACGGACGTACTCACGCCTGCAAAAAAGGCGCTTCTCACTCAGCGGCTTAGGGAGTATATGCCCTGCTGGTGGGATTTTGTGCTGCTTCCGTGATAAAAACAACAGCGGACCGCCGTACTGAATGGTATGGCAGTCCGCTGTTGTTGCTTACTTCTCCCGCAGAAAGCTGTCGAAGTATTCCTCGGCTTCTATCTTTTCGTTGTTTGTCCTTCCGTTGGACAGAAATTCCGAATAGCTCTTCGCATCATAGTCTTTGCCGGACATACTGCCGTCGGATATTTCAAGGCTGTTTTTATCCGGAACGGGAGCGGAGTGGTTATTATTTCTCTTTTTCATAACTGTTACCGCCGCCTTGGGTATTTTTTGAAATGAAGGGACGAAAAACACCGCCCCTTCACCTTTAGTATCGGCGGAGAGACGGCGTTTTATGTGCTTTATTTAATGTACATATCCTTGAGCTCGTTGAGGTCATAGGGTGTCTGCTGATATACATAATAATTGAGCCAGTTTGAATAAAGAATTGTTGCGTAGCTGCGCCATGTCAGGGCAGGCAGCGCACGGGGATCGTTGCCGGGAAAATAATTATACGGAAGCTGCGGCTTGAGCCCCTTGTTGCAGTCACGGAAATACTCGTTTGCAAGTGTGTTTCTGTCATATTCCGCATGACCGAAAACATAGAACTGTCTTCCGTTTTTATTTGCAACGATAGCTACGCCCGCAAGGTTTGACGAAGCGAGTATCTCAAGCTCCTCATGCTCTCTTATATCGGAGCGATGAACGCTGGTATATCTTGAATGGGGCAGGAGGATCTTATCGTCAAAGCCCCTCATCAGCGGGTGGAAGATGTTCATTATCCTGTGAACATACACGCCGGAGAGCTTTTCGTCGAGGGTATATTTCTGCACTCCGTGGTGATGATAGATAGCAGCCTGCGCCCCCCAGCAGATATGCATTGTGCTGTATACATGCTTTGCAGACCAGTCCATGATCTCGCACAGCTCATCCCAATAATCGACCTGCTCATATTCAAGCTTTTCAACGGGAGCGCCCGTTATTATCATTCCGTCATAATACTGCTCTTTGATGTCGTCGAATACCTTGTAAAAATTTGTCAGGTGATCCGCAGAGGTGGTCTTGGAAACATGGGTGGCCATTTGCAGCAGCTCGATATCGACCTGAAGCGGGGAATTTCCCAGAAGCCTCAGAAGCTGCGTTTCGGTTTCGATCTTATTCGGCATGAGATTGACTATTACTATCTTCAAGGGGCGGATATCCTGGGTTATCGCTCTGTCGTTTGTCATTACAAAAATATTCTCGGATTCAAGCGTTTTCTGAGCGGGCAGTCCGTTCTGTATTTTTATTGGCATTATGCTCACACTCCCTTTTCCTTTTCATTCCGATAGTATATCACACACTTTTCCAAAATGCAAGGCTGCCATAGTTCGCACTTATGGAAATCAACTACGATTTTTTGCTGCTCTGAGACATTAGCGGGACAAGAGCTTTGCGGTATTTAGGGTTATTCTTGCAATTTTAAAGCTATTCTTGTATTTTACGATTGACATAAAAATAGTTTTGTCCTATAATATGGGAGTATGGCATATAATATCAATACAATGCAATGGAGGCAATAAAATGAAAAGGGTTTACAATTTTTCGGCAGGTCCTTCGGTACTTCCCGAGGTCGTGCTTAAAAAGGCAGCAGAGGAAATGATGGATTATCAGGGAAGCGGACAGTCTGTAATGGAAATGTCTCACCGTTCCAAGACCTTTGAGCCTATCATCACAGGTGCGGAGAGCCTTCTCCGCGAGGTCATGAATATTCCCGATAACTACAAGGTGCTCTTCCTTCAGGGCGGCGCATCAACACAGTTCGCCGCTATCCCGATGAATATAGGCACAAAGAGCGGCAAGGCTGATTATGTTCTTACAGGTCAGTGGGCAACAAAGGCATATAAGGAGGCTGCAAGATATATCAACGCTAATGTAGTGGCTTCCTCTAAGGATAAGACCTTCTCTTACATTCCGAAGCTTGATCCCGATACCTTTACAAAGGATGCGGATTATTTCTACATCTGCATGAACAACACAATTTACGGTACTGTCTATCATGAGCTTCCTGACACAGGAGATATTCCGCTTGTTGCAGATATTTCTTCATGTATCCTCTCAGAGCCGATAGATGTTTCAAAGTTTGGAATCCTCTATGCAGGCGCACAGAAGAACATGGCTCCCGCAGGCCTTACCGTTGTTATCGTTCGTGAAGACCTCATCGGTCATGCAATGGATATCTGCCCGACCATGCTCAACTTCCAGACCCATGCGGACAACGGCTCGATGTTCAACACTCCGCCCTGCTGGACGATCTATATAGCAAAGCTTGTTCTTGAATGGATCAAGAACGATATCGGCGGTCTTGAGAATATGAAGAAGATCAATGAGAAAAAGGCTTCTATCCTCTACAGCTTCCTCGACAGCTCAAATATGTTCAAGGGAACGGTAGTGCCCGAGGATCGCTCACTCATGAATGTTCCGTTTATTACCGGCAGCGACGAGCTTGATGCTAAGTTTGTAAAGGAAGCAACTGCTCATGATTTTGTCAATATCAAGGGTCATCGTTCAGTCGGCGGTATGCGCGCTTCTATCTACAATGCAATGCCTGTTGAGGGCGTTGAGAAGCTCGTTGAGTTCATGAAGGAATTTGAGGCAGCAAACAGCTAAGCTGAATAATAACTATAAAAGGGTGACACAAAATGTATAATATACTTACGCTCAATAAGATTTCTCCGGTGGGTCTTTCTGCTTTAGGAGATAACTATAATGTGGCCGATGAGGCAAGCGCTCCTGACGCCGTCCTTGTCCGTTCTGCTTCTATGCACGAAATGGAGATGCCCGAGAGCCTTCTTGCTATTGCAAGAGCTGGCGCAGGCGTAAACAATATCCCGCTTGACAAGTGCACGGAGAAGGGAATCGTTGTTTTCAATACTCCCGGCGCTAATGCAAATGCCGTTAAGGAGCTTGTTCTCACAGGACTTCTTCTCAGCTCAAGAAAGGTAGTAGACGGTATTGAATGGGCAAAGACCCTCAAGGGCAACGGAGATGCAGTCGGCAAAATGGTCGAAAAGGGCAAGGGTCAGTTCGTAGGTCCGGAGCTCAAGGGCAAGACGCTCGGCGTTATCGGTCTCGGCGCTATCGGTATCCTTGTTGCAAATGCTGCGGTATCTCTGGGCATGGATGTTGTAGGCTACGATCCCTTCCTTTCGGTGGATCATGCCCTTCTTATATCAAGAAAGGTCAAGCACGTTGAAACGCTTGACGAGATCTATGCTGTCAGTGACTACATCACCGTTCATGTTCCTCTCACACCGGATACAAAGGGCGTTATCAACTCCGATAGTATCGCAAAGATGAAGGACGGCGTCCGCATCATGAACTTCTCAAGAGCGGATCTCGTTGTTTCTGCAGATGTTCTTAAGGCTATCTCTGACAAGAAGATCGCCTGCTATGTTACAGATTTCGCAACAGACGACATTCTCGGTGAGGAAGGCGTTATTGTTACACCTCACCTTGGAGCATCTACTCCCGAGTCGGAGGATAACTGCGCTAAGATGGCTGCTGAGGAGATCAAGGACTTCCTCGAGAACGGCAACATCACGAACTCTGTCACCCTTCCGAATGTATCAATGGCTAAGTCGGGTGTAGCAAGAGTATGCGTCATTCATAAGAATATCCCGAATATGCTCAGCTCGATCTGTTCCAAGCTTTCCGAGAGTGGCAACAACATTGAGGGAATGGCTAACCAGTCCAGAAAGGACTACTCTTATTCGATACTTGATACCGCCAATGCCGTAGACGCTTCCGCTGTTGAAGCTATCAAGTCTATTGATGGTGTTATCCGTGTAAGAGTTATCTGAAAAACATATGCTTGCTTTTATGCCGTACTCATAAGAGTGCGGCATTTTTGTGTTTCCGGAGAAAGAACAGACAGAATACTAAACACAGCGAATTTTTGGGAGGGGGCGCGGTGTCCGGTGACAGCAGCCGATGCATTGACTTTAGTCATAAAAGGTGATATTATATCATTGGTGTGTTGCACGCATCAGAACGATAACCAAAGCTGAAGGTCATTCCAAAGGAAGTTCAGATATGAAAACAAGTAGTATAGTGACAAGGACAGTCGTATGTACGGTATGTCTGTTTATGATGGTGTGGTATGCAAATTCAAGGATAATAACTATTGGCAGCGCAGCGGGAACGGCGTTCTTTCTGATGCTGGGGTTGTGCGCGGTATTTTTTGACAAGCTGAAGGCACTTGCAAAAAGGCTCAGAAAAAACAAGGCTATGAGGATAATAACTGATTTTTGTTCCCTTGCCGTGCTTGCAGCAGCGCTTCACCTTATCGTGATATCCTGTCTTATGACGGCGTATGCGCTGAAGGCTCCGGTCAAGCCGTCAACGCTTGTTGTTCTCGGCTGTCAGGTAAACGGCACATCACCGAGTCTGATGCTCAGAAGAAGGATTGACGCCGCATGGAAATACCTTGAGGAGCATCCGGATACGCAATGTGTGCTTTCGGGCGGTCAGGGTCCTAACGAGGGTATCAGCGAAGCACAGTGCATGTACGATCAGCTTGTAAAGGCCGGTATAGCTCCCGAAAGATTATATATGGAGGATAAGTCGTCATCTACGGAGGAGAATCTTAAATATACCTATAAGCTGATAGAGGAAAAAGGACTTAACAGAGAGCTTGCAATAGTAACGGACGGCTTCCATGAATTCAGAGCGGCAATGATAGCCGAGAAATTAGGTCTTAGCTGTTCGGCAGTGCCGTCGGATACGCCGTTGTATCTTGCGGCAAATTTTACTACAAGAGAACTGATAGCTGTAACTGCGGAGCTGTTCGGGCTTGCCTGAGCTTGAAGACGGCGGGGAGGATCTGCTGCCGCAGAAGACAGAGGAGAGGATCCGATGAAAAAAGGAATGTGGCTTGCGCTGCTGGCCGTAGTGTTGACTGCGGTGATAATAGCGCTGCCGGTCGCGCAGTCGGAGCTTACGCAAAAAAAGACCACGACTTCAACTGCGGTCGAAAAACTGAACAGAAATATTGTCGAGAGCTCTGATAAGGAGCCGTTGCAGACAAAAAACAGCAATACCGAGGTAAAGGACGAGACCGTCACCTTTCTGGTGCTGCTTGAGGAGACACCGCTAATAGATAAGCTGGGTGCTTCGTCGCACAAATACGGAAGCGTTAAGGAGCTTATCCTTTCTACTGAGGGAAAGTCCTTCTGCGATGCAGAAAGAAAAAGTCAGGCGGTGGCAAAGGCGAGCATAAAAAAGCTTGTTCCCGAGGCTGTTCTTGACGGAGGCAGAACCTTTTCCGCGTTGTTCAACGGGCTGACCGTAAGGGCGCCGATGACGGCAAGGGAAAAGCTTGAGAGCATAAAGGGCATAGACTCGGTATTTGTACTGAGGGATGACTATGTTTTCTTTGACAATGACGGTCAGACCGTAGAAAAGACGGCTGCTGCCGTAAATACACAGAAGCTCACAGAGACTCAGCGGAGCTCCGCAGGGCTTGACGGTGAGCTGATCGGAAGGTATGGAGGAGCGGGAACTCTGATCGCTGTCATAGATAACGGCTTTGATACGGAGGCGGATGTGTTTTCGGAATATCCCGAGGAGGACAGGATATCACCCTCGGTGATCTCGGAGCTTGGCAAGAGGATGAGCTTCAATATTTCTGCGGATGACGGCAGGGCATTGGTGTATCTCAGTCCCAAAATACCATTTGCTTATGATTATGCCGAAAACGATAACGATACTGACAGCGAATATGCATCTCACGGTACTGCGGCAGCATCAATAGCCGCAGGCAATAACGGAGAAGCATCACAGCTGCCGTATAAGGGAGCTGCCTTTGATGCCCAGCTTGCTTTGATGAAGATAGCTGACAGGAGCAACAGGATCAGTACGGCGGCGTTTCTTGCTGCTCTTGATGATTCTGTCAAGCTCGGGGCGGATATCGTGAATATCGGCTTCGGCTCCTATGAGCAGAATGAGATAACGGGGCTGCTGAGAAGCGCCTTTGAAAAAATGAGAAAAGCAGGTATGCTTGTGTTTGCCGCAGCGGGAAACGGAGCCTATAACGGTTATGACGAAGGAGAAAAGCCTGCAGCGGCGGATATCTTTTATTCCTCGGAGAATGTCCTGTCATCAGGCAGAGGAGTGATCTCTGCAGGCTCTGCAGAAAACAGCGTTACTCTGAATAAATCTATCATAATAAACGGAACTAAGCTGTATTATACTGATCTGAGCCAAAAAAGCCTGACTTCGTCAGTCGGCACGGTGAAGAATATAGGTACTGCGCTCGGAGCTTCCGATAAAACGGCACAGTACAATGAGTACATTTATGCAGGTGAATACAGTGGAAAGGACTCTCTCTCGGGTATAAGGATCAAGGGCAGGCTGGTGATCCTTTCCTCGGTGAGTGAGGAGCAGGCTGAGCAGGCCTGTCGGGATGCGACTGAGCACGGGGCGGCTTCGGTGGCGTTCATTGGCGCTTCAAATTATGACATACCTTTGTCAGACATGGATATCCCCGTTATCGGGCTGAATGATGCGAACAGCTCTCTGTTTTCTGATGCTGAGGGAACATTCATTATGGATCTTGACGGAGAGGTGACGGAAACAGGCAAGCCTGCTGCTGTTTCTGAATTCACATCATACGGTGTTTCCGATGAGCTTGATATGGGAACAAGGCTCGTTGCTGTGGGAGAGGATGTTCTTGCGGCAAATGCCGACGGCGGGTTTGAGCTTATCTCAGGCACCTCCGCTGCGACGCCGCTCGTTTCGGGAGCTTATGCCGTGCTCAGACAGTATATCCTGAGCAATGATGACCTCGCGGCAGCATACGGCAGAAACACTCAGGAGCTTATTTCAGAGGTTATGCTCAGCGCTGCTGTTCCGATAGAATACGGAGCCGCACCTTCGGATAATAAGCCGCTTTATTATTCTCCGAGGCTGCAGGGCTTCGGAAAGCTTGACGTAAGCAATGCGATAGGAGCGAAGGCGCATTTTTACGATTTGTCGGGGCTTTCCTCGGTGAAGCTCGGAGACAGCGAGAGCGATACTTTGAAATTCAGCTTTTCTCTGCGGAACGATTCCGAAGAGCCGAGGAGCTTTTCGTTCTCATGCTCTGTTCAGACCGACAAGGCAGTCAAGGCTCAGAACGGGAAAATTGAAAACGCTCTTGAACCGAGATCACTTGATGATGTGTCTGAGGTGACGTTTTACAGCGGTGATGAGCCTGTGACAGAAAAGGAGATCGGCGCCGGAATGAGCGAGGAAATAACGGTGCAGATCAAAATTGAAGACTCTGCTGTTTCTGAGCTGAAGGAGCAATTTACGTCGGGATTCTATATTGAGGGCTATATCTTTGCATCTGCTGAAGGCTCAACGGTGTCTCTGCCGTTTATGGGCTTCAACGGGTCGCTGAAGGATGCTGATATCTTTGACAGCACGGTATATGATGACGAAGCAGCCGTTACGGGGCATGAAAGCTCTCTTGTTGCAGCGGCTTACAAATACGGAAAGAGCACCTCGTGCGAGCTTGTGTATCAGGATGGTGTGCTTCTGTTCTCGCCCGAGGCGGTGAGAAGCTATGAGGACGATACAGAATACGGCAATGCGGTCATACTTCCGGAGCTGTATACTCTGTGCAACGTATATGAGCTGTGCATAAGGATATATGACGCTTCGGGAAAAGCTCTGTTCACGGAACAGCTTGGAGATTTCTCCTCGCACAGATATCCTGACAGAAGCGCGTATGAAAAACTGAGCCTGAGCAAGAGCTTTCGAGAATTCTTCTCAAAGCTTTCACGAGGCAGGTATACCTATGAGATAAGCGCCCGCAATATGCTCAGCAGCGGTTTGCTTTCTGAGGTGAAAAAGACAAGCTTCCGGTTTGAGCTTGACAATGTCAGACCGGATAAGGTCAGCGATGAGACATTTTCCGAAAACGGAAGGCTCATTCTTGAGCTTACGGCGTCAGACAGCGGCGGAATAAGCGGATTTGAGCTATACGGAGCGGCCTATGACAGCAAAAACGACAAATACAGTTATATCGATAGTATTGACAGCGTCATAGAGGCAGGGTATATATCAGATACTGCCTATAGCTTTATGGAAATGAGGATTAATGATAACGGCTCCTATACGTTCCGTTATGATATCACTAACCTCAGCGGAGAACTGAGAAAGCTCTCTGTAAATACCGATACATGGCAGATAAACAGTCTTTATCAGAAAATAGCATACAAGGCTATTGACAATGCCGGTAATTCCTCGGAGGTAAGGCTGGCTGATGCGATAGAATACGGCAGTGCAGAGTTTATATTTACAGACCAGAACGGCAAGCCCGCCCCGGGGATAGGGATCAGGCTCGGGAGCAGCCTGATTTATTCTGACAGAAACGGAAGGGCCTTTTTTGAAAAGCTTGAGCCTGATTACTATCCTGCTGTACTGTATTATGACAGCGAGTTCTATAGCATAGACGTAAAGAGCTATCTTGTCGGCATAACAAAGGAACACCCCGATTACAGAATGGAACAGAGTGTTGAATTTTTCGGGACATATCCCGAAGGACTGAACAGCGATGAAATAGTGATCGAAAAGACAAGAGCGGATAGCTTTTTGGAGGAGCAGGAGAGAGACGAGCCTGTATACGCTTTTGTATTTGTGGGTTCGGTGCTTGCAGTCTGCATAATGCTGTTTATTCTGCGCAAAAGCTATACTCATAAATAGCTTGCAGCAGGTGGAACAATTATCAGGAAATGACGGTCGATAGCATACCGTGGCTTATTGATCGCTATAGTATTTCTTTTCGGTCTGAGCACAGCGGTGTATTGCGCTTGACAATGCATGAGTTTTGCTGTTTAATAGTAGTATAGTGCAAGGAAAACTATGGGTTCAGAGTGATCTGCCCGGATAGATAAACGGAGGAATAAAAGTGGTATATTTGTTTTTAGCAGAAGGCTTTGAAGAAATAGAGGCGCTCACCCCTGTTGATGTTCTTCGCAGAGGCGGTGTGCAGGTGGTCACCGTCGGCGTTGGCGGAGCAACAGTCAAAGGCTCTCACGGGATCCGTGTCGGCGCCGATATAAGCGACAGCGAGCTTGTCAGCTTTGAGGGTGCAGAAGCCGTTGTCCTTCCCGGAGGTATGCCGGGAACGAAAAATCTTGATGCCTGCGGTAAGGTGCATGAGGCGATAGGATACTGCATCGAAAACGGTGTAGTTCTCGGTGCGATATGCGCTGCGCCCTCTATCCTCGGACGTGCAGGCGTTCTCAAGGGCAAAAGGGCTGTGTGCTATCCCGGATTTGAGGGCGAGCTCAAGGGCTGTGTTCCTGCTGAAAATAAGGTCTGCCGTGACGGA
>ONFW01000169.1 GCA_900317215.1 uncultured Eubacteriales bacterium
CGCTGCCGCAGCCGAGATCAGATCCATATTCCTTCCTCCCTTTTATTGAGCACGAGTGTTCTTATGCTCTAATCTATGAGGAAGGATCAGGTTTTATGTTTTTATCTCGGTATAAAGGCCGTTGTAGACCGAGTATATATAGCAGGCCTTTACGGGTCTTTCAAAAATCTGCTGCGCCGCCATTTTGTATAATTGAAGCTGTTTTGAATATCTATCGCTGAGCTCCTCCATAGAGCTGAGCCTGTCGGTCTTGTAATCAACGATGATTATTCCGTCGGCTTCGATCAAAACACAGTCGATAGCTCCTTGAAGTATAACGCTTTCGCTCTCGGGATAAGAAGTATCGATCATAGACGCAGGTATATTAACGGTAAAGCGATATTCTCTCAGCATGCTTTCCGCATTGCGGTAATGGCGGAAAAGACCGCTGTTTACAAAGGCCGCAATATCCTCATCACGAATGGACTGAGCCTGTTCCTCGGTAAGATAGCCTGCCTGAACGAGAAGCTCCTTTTCAGCGGTCGGCTCAGAGCCGGCATGGAAAAGATCTGCATACTGCAGGAATCTGTGCATAGCTGTTCCCCTTTCCGAGCCGGACATTTCTTCCTTTCTTGTAAAGGCAGGTCTGCTTACGGCAATATGATATCCGGCCTGCTCGCTGTGAACAAGCGCCGAAGCAGATACCTTTGAAGGGATCACCGTGCGGAGCGTATCCGGATACTTTTCGTTAAAGCGTTTTTTTAGCAGATCCAAAAGACCGACATCGGGCGGACAGCTTTTTTCACTGAGCTTTTTTTCGGGTTCTGAGCTTTCAATTGAGCTGACAAGCTCAAAGCTCCAGTTAGCTGCGGAAGGAAGCGTTTCAAGCCCCGTGCTTCCGGAGAGTGCGCGCAGCTCCTCCATTGAAGGATGTACAAGGGCGCAGAGCATGATCCAATCTGCAAGAGAAGCGGACGCAGAGACAGAAAACGGAGATATCCTGCCGTCTCTGAGCATTATTCTTGAGGCAAGCTTTTTCAGCTTGTTTTTAAGCCCGTCCTTTGAGCGCAGATTGTAGGAAACGACAGGTATAAGCTTCTCCTTGGCTCTTGTCATTGCAACGTAAAGAACTCTCATAGCCTCGCTGATATCCTCCGAGCTTTTACACAGGCTTATCACATTTCTCTGAACGGTATTGAATTTCAACAGACTCGATCTCTCCGCAGTTTTCATTCCGAAGCCAAGCTCAGCATGACAGCTTATCTCCTCAGAGGAGTTGTTGCCCTTTGCATCAAGTCCTGCCAGGATACACACCGGAAATTCAAGCCCCTTTGAATGATGCACGCTCATTATTCTAACAGAGTTTGTCGGTACCGTATCGCCTGCGCTGATATTTGTTCCGTTCTCTTCAAGATAGTTTATGTGACGCACAAGCTCTGTCAGACTTCGCTTGCCGCTTTTTTCATAATCACGAACAAAGCTCATCAGCTTTCTGATATTGCGTACCCTTATCTCGCCGTTATCGGAAGCATTCATCATAGGAATAAAGCCCGTCAGCTCAAAGAATTTTTCAAGCAGTCCTGAGGGCGGCATCGTGACAGAGAGCTTTCGCAGCTCAGAAAGGATCTCGCTGAAGTATCTGCATTTTTCAATAAGAACGCTGCTGACCTGCTGCGGCTCGTTTTTCTCATGGGCTATAAGACAGGCTCTTATCCTGCTGAAAATAAATTTTCCGATGAAAAGAGTTTTAAGGTCGGTAAGATCGTCAGGCTCAAAGCCGAACACGGGACAGAGCAGCACAGACAGCATGGGGATATCCTGCATGGGGTTATCCACGGTTTTCAGCAGAGACAGCAGTATGTTGACCTCAAAGCAGCCGAAAAGGCTGTAAGGCATATCTATATAGGCAGGGATACCGTTTTTGTTGAGTATATCCGAATAAGCCCTTGCGTGAGTGGAGGTATAGCGCATAAGTACGGCAAAGTCGCCGTAACGGGCAGGACGTAAAACGCCTCGGTCATATACAGTCAGACCTTCGTCAAGCTTTTTTCTTATAAGCTGAGCGATGAAGCCTGCTTCGAGAACCGAGGTATCCTCGTCTCCTTTGCTGCTTTCTCCCATTGCAAAGGTATCCAGCAGACAAAGCTCCATGGAGGGCTCGCTGCTTTCGGGATAAGAGGCGCCAGTTGTAAGCTTTTCATCGTTGTTATATTCTATCTCTCCTACTCTCTCGGACATTATAGAATGAAATACAAAGTTTACACTGTCAATTATCCCCTCCCTGCTGCGGAAGTTTTTATCAAGTATTATCTTTGCTGGAAAGGCAGGCATTTTTCTGTTATAGGGCAGTGATGCCGCGCGCCTGTTTTTGAATATCTCGGGCATTGCTTCTCTGAAGCGGTAGATGCTTTGCTTTACGTCTCCGACCACAAATAAATTGTTCTCATTATCGGAGATAAATCTGAAGATAGTCTCCTGTGTGTCGTTTGTATCCTGATATTCGTCTACCATGATCTGATCGTAGCCCGAGGAAAGTGTTTTTGCAAAATCAGTCTTATGCATATTGCCGTCCTTGTCGTGAGTGACGAGAAGCTTCAACAGAAGATGCTCAAGATCGGCAAAGTCAAGAACGCCTCTTTCTGTCTTTGCCTCAAAATATGCCTTGTCGAAGCGTTTTATCACGTTGCACAGGGCAAGCACGGCAGGATACAGCTTTTTGGCGCTATTTTTGTATGCCTGCGAACTTGTGCCGAATATAGGCAGAAGGCTGTTGTTTACTATATCGGAAATGTTGTCAAAGCAGTTGCGGACAATAACAGCCTCACTCTCTGATACAGGCAGGCTTTTGCTTCTTGGCTTGAGATAATTTACACCGCAGAAGCCGGAAATACAAGCCGAAACGCCGTCCCATGAGCGCTCCTCAAGCTCCTTTTTCAAGCCTTGCAAAAAGCGTTCAAGGTTTTCGAGATTAGCCTGTCCGCAGGTCGGCTTGTCCGTGCAGAATGCCTGATTTCCTTCTATTACCTCTCTTGCCTGAGAGAGCAAACTGTCTATATCTCCTGCAGCGGTGCGGAGCATTTCAAAGGCTTTTTTTGCATAGATCGTATCCTGCACCTCTACGGTCGGGTCGTAATACTGTGCGACTGAATCGAGCCACAAAAACGGGAATGGGTGCGAGCTGCATTTTTCATATACAGAAAGCAGCTCGTTTTCCATGCTTTTATCAGATCGTGACGAGGAAAGCAGCTCTGCCAGAAAAAGAAAGCCCTCGTCCTTTGAAGCGTAGCTCTCCTCGATCACCTCGGATATGATCCTGTGTCTGAGGACAGCCGCTTCACCCTCAGAGAAAACACGGAAATCACGGTCGATATCGAGCATAAAGAAGTTGTCACGTATCACACGGCTGCAAAAGCTGTCTATCGTACAGATATCGGCGTTTGCAAGAAGGAGCTGCTGTCTGCGCAGCGCCGTATTTGAAGGCTCTACAAGGAGCAGATCATCTATTGCAGCGGCTATCCTGCTTTTCATTTCCTCAGCGGCAGCCTTTGTAAAGGTGACTATAAGCAGCCTGTCGGCGCTCACGGGCTTAGCCTTGTCTGTGAGCAGCTTTATGACTCTCTGAACAAGAACTCTCGTTTTGCCCGAGCCTGCTGCCGCGGATACAAGCACAGAACCGCCCTGAGCATCAATAGCGTCCTGCTGTGCAGGTGTAAAGCTCATTTCAGCCATTATCATCACCCTCCTCGCTGTTTATGATCTCTATTGCTTCCTTGTGACTGACCGCCGTTTTCTGATTGAAGGGCTTACCCTCCTCATAGCCGCAGACGCTTTTGTAATCACAGTATTTGCACGCATCAGCGGAGCCGCCCTTTACCGGGTATCTCTTTATATCGCCGTCGTAGAGAGACTGAGCCATGCTGATAAGCTTTTTGTCAATGTAGGAGAATATCCTTCCGTAGGTCTCAAGGCTTGCAAGGCAGTTATCCGCCCTGATACCGTTCTTTCCGTCAGCCCTTACGGGAATATAGATTCCCTTGCCGTCAGTTTCCATTGCGGCTATTACCTCTGCGTCATCAAGCAGAAGACCGTTCATTTTGAATGACGAGAGCTGTGCTTTTTCCGCCTCGCTGCGCTGGCTGTCGCTCTCGTATATCCCTGTTTTAGCCGAGGGAGTAGCGGGCATATAAAGTATCCCTGCAGGGGCAAGGGGAAGCCTTTTGTCCTTTGAAAAATGCTCCTCTCCTGTTTTGTTAAGTATCGAAAGATAGAGCAGCATTTGTATATTCAACCCGTAAAGAACATCTGAGAGCTTGAAATCCTTTGTTCCTGTCTTATAGTCTATTATTCTTATGTATCTCTTGCCGTCATGATCATAGGTATCGACTCTGTCTACCTTGCCTGAGACAGTTATCCTTTCTCCAGTTGGGAGCTCAAGCTCATATCCGGGAACAGCGCCATCCGTTCCTATCTCAAGCTCGAAATCCGAGGGAACAAAGCTGCACACCGAAAACTCGTCGATAAGTCTTTTAAGCAGTACGGAGACGTTTCTTTCGATAATAGAGAACTGCATAAAAAAGCGTTCGGTGCGTTCGCCTTCGCCGCCTATCTCCTCGATATAAAGGGCGGTGTATTTTCTGATAAGACCGGAAAGCTCGGCGCTGCTGTATTTGCTGAGCTTATCGAATGGCTCATCCCTGAGCAGACCCTCGAGAATAAAATGTACTGCGCCGCCGTACATACCGGCATCCATTACCGCTCTTTTTCTCGGATAAGCCTTTAGTCCATATCTGCAGAAATATCTGAACGGGCAAAGATAATAGTTTTCCGCCTGTGTTGCCGAGAGCGACAGCTTCTCTCCGAAGAGCCTTTTTGTTCTGTACCTGCCTGTAATTAGGAAGGGTCTGTTCTCGAGCATTCCGGATATCGCCTTATATCTTGAGGAATAGTCGGGCGCAGAGCTGAAATACTCTCTTAGCGCTGCGCTGACGCCTGTATTATCTCTCCAGAGCGCTGCACATTCCTCAAAGGCTTGTCTTTCGGTATAGAACAGCTCTTCGGGTCTGAGGGAGCTGTGTCTTTTTACAGGCGTATCCTTGAGTATATTTAGTATCTCCTTTATGATGACAGAGCTTTCACAGTGACCTCCCTGAGTAGGAGTGAGGTATCTGCTGATGTACAGTCTTTCTGAGGGCAGAGACAGAGCAGCGTATGCGTTGAATTTTTCTCTCAGGGACAGGGCGTAGGCTGTATCACCGAGAGGAAGGTCAAGACCTATGAGCTGTTCTCTCTCATTATCGCTGAATACTCCCGAGGCTTTAGGAACAGCGGGGAAAACTCCCTCAAGGGCTCCTATTATAAAAACAGCCTTCTGCCCCTGCGCTCTTATATTTCCAGCAGTTCCTATAACAACGCTGTCGAGAGTCTGAGGGATATCAGATATCGGGCTTTTTCTTATCATAAGCTTCAGCAGCTCATAGTATCTTTTGCTGTCCGTTTTTACGGAGGAAAGGATATTGTGCATTTTATCAAGAATATCCATTGCAGTATCCCACACTGCAGCCTCGGTCTGTCGCTGCCTCAACTCAGAGGGCTTGTCAAACAGAGAAACAAAGCGCTTCATTGACTTATCGGCTTCAAGTCTTATGAGGAGCGAATAGACTGCTTCCGATATATCAGCGCCGTTTGCAGCCCTTCCAAGCTCCTCGGAAAAATCAATGAGAGGAGCTATGATGCATTGTCTGAGTTTTTCAAGCCTTAAAAGCTCCTCGGTGTTAATGTCCTTTGTGTTTCCCTCGGGATTCATTGTAAAGGGCTGCTTCCAGCGCACGCCCTTGATATCCCACATATAGACATAGTTTTCAAGCCTGTATATATCATCGTTTCTGACAGGAGTCATCTCCGTTTTCAGCATTGTGAGTATGCTCTCTGTATTAAAGGAGGAGTGAACAGCCTCAAAAGCAGAGAGTATAAGGCGAATGAGCGGCTTTTCATCAAGGGGCTTGGGTTCTGACATGAAAAAGGGGATATCATATTTCGGAAATTCCGAGGAGATAATATTTGAAAACATTGTCGGGTCGCGCATGATGACGGTTATCTCGTTATAGCGGCAGCCCTTGTATCTTACAAGCCCGGATATCTCTCTGCAGATCTGTCTGATCTCGTCATATTCATCATCAGCCTCATAGATCTGCACACTGTCGTCCTCGGCATAATATGGATCGCCGTCAAAGCGGAACACCGACTCCTCTATTGCGGCTATCGACGGGCTTTTATACCTCACGGCTTTTCTTAGTTTTATCGGAGCGGCAACTGCAGCTCCGCAGTTCTCCGCTGCGGCAATAAGCTTTCTGCCTGTCATCTCTGGCTCACTGAAAATGCTGTCGGCTGTTCCGTCCGCTGAGAAGCCGTCGCAGCAAAGGGAAACGACGACCTCGTCCGCCTGCTCTATTATCTTTCCGACAATACGCATTTCCTGACCTGAAAATCCGTTGAAGGCGTCAATAAATACAGTCCTGTCCTCAAAAAAGGGATTTTCGCAGAGAAGCTCATAAAGCCTTGTCAGGTCATCACTCGGGTCGGAATATGAGCTGCCGAGCAGGGCGTCGTATGCCGAGTAGACATCTGCGCTCTCCCTGAGCTTTTGCCTGAGCCTTTCGTCATGAGTCCGTTCCGCAGCATTATACAGATCATCAGGGGTCACGGCGCACGCCTTGAACTCGTTCACGGCGTCTGTCATCAGCTCGGCAAAGTCGCTTTTCTTATAACGTCCGGCATAGAGCACAAGTCTGTCGGATATCTGCTCGGCAGCCGTGCTCATCAGGACCGCCTTAACTCCGTCGTCAATGCGTTTGCTGTCCCTTGAGCCGTATTCCTCCGTCACGATATCGTACATTCTTTTGAAGCTCATTACGCTTACACGGCTTGCTTTTTCCGCTCCGAGCATATCCAGTATTCTCTTTTCACACTGATATGAGCTTTGCTCAGGTATGAGGAGAACGATATCTCCTTTATCGGCTTCTTCAGCGATCCTGTTAAAGATGAGCTCGGTTTTTCCTGAGCCGCTCCGCCCTGATAACAACTGCAGCATAAGCGCACCTCCTGTATATTTATCAGCTCTGTAGTTATGATATCATAAAATATAGGTAATAAATCGGACATCAGATTTCGTGGAGACTCTGTCGTTCCTGCACGGACGATACCGTTTAATGGTGCAGGGCATTATTGCAGCTCTCATGCAGTGCCGATCTTTTACACTAAAATGCACCGAGCCTTGCAGGACCCGGTGCAGCTTTTCATTCCTCTGAAAAATCATTATTAAGCTTGTTAAGACTTGCCGCCTTGAGATAGGCATTGATGAAGCCGTCAAGATCGCCGTCCATGACGGAATTGATGTTTCCTGTTTCATAGCCGGTACGAGTATCCTTGACCAGTGTATAAGGCATGAAAACATAAGAGCGTATCTGTGAGCCCCAGGCTATCTCCTTCTGAACGCCCTTGATATCCTCGATCTTCTCAAGGTGTTCGCGCTCCTTGATCTCAATAAGCTTTGATTTGAGCATCATCATTGCGATATCCCTGTTCTGATACTGGCTGCGTTCAACCTGAGATGCGACTACTATGCCCGTCGGGATATGTGTAAGTCTGACTGCGGACGAGGTCTTGTTTACCTTCTGACCGCCTGCTCCGCTTGCGCGGTAAACGTCCATTTTAACGTCCTCGGGTCTTATCTCTACCTGTATCGTATCGTCTATCTCAGGCATTACCTCAATTGAAGCAAAGGAGGTGTGTCTTCTGCCGGAGGCATCGAACGGGGACACACGGACAAGTCTGTGTACTCCCGATTCGCTCTTTAAATAGCCGTATGCATTCTCACCCTCAACAAGAAGCACAGCGCTTTTAAGTCCGGCTTCTTCACCGTCGAGATAGTCTACCTCCTTGATTTTAAAGCCGTGCTGCTCCGCCCATTTACAGTACATTCTGTAGAGCATCTCAGCCCAGTCCTGCGCCTCTGTTCCGCCGGCGCCGGCATGAAATGTCAGGATAGCGTTTTTGGAGTCGTATTCGCCTGTCAGCAAGGTCTCGAGACGTTGCTTTTCGTAGTTGCGAATAACGTTGTCAAGCTCACTCTGAGCCTCGTCAAGCAGTGAGAGATCCTCCTCCTCATTGGCAAGCTCAATGAGCGCAAGGGTATCGTCATAGGCTGCGACAAGCTTGTCGTAGGCTGCGACCTTATTCTTTAAAGCTCCTGTTTTTTGCAGGATCTTCTGTGAATTGTCAACGTCGTCCCAGAAGCCCGGCTGCGCGGCGCGCTGTTCGAGCTGTTCTATCTCCATTTTCATCTTGTCAAGACCGAGCGCTGAGGACAGCTCTCTGATATCAGGCTCGATCGCCTGAAGCTTTAATCTTAGCTCTTCAAATTGTAGCATATCAGTACCTCACAATATTAAAGTGATCCGCAAGCCGACCGATGCGGCGGCCTTGCTGCAGTAATTGTATTAACTGTATTATTATAGAATAAAACTGCGTCTTTGTAAAGCATATCCTGAAATATTTTACAGCAGGTTTCTCGCACCCGTATCCTCGTTCTATTCAATATTGTTCAGGAGATTTCTGCACATCAGAAAGATCATGAACGAGATGAAGATATTCCAGATGAATACCGGCAGACCGAGAAATGTCATGGCTATAAAGGTCAGCTCTGAGCTGAGTGAGGAAAGCAGCAGAATGCCGAGGACTATTCCCGGTGTCATAAGAAGCACCATAATGCCCATGTAGAAGGTAATAAAGATACCCCTGTTGCCGCTGATGCCTACTATCCTCTGAGCAAGTATATTGGACGAAATATAAATGCAGCCAAAGCTGCCGTAAACGAGGATAGAAACAAGTGCATCGGTAAAATGTCCGCCGGTTATAGCCCACAGCGCCAGAAAAGCCAGGGCGCCGTCCGCAAAGGGCTTGATAATGCTTGTTGCGCCTGCCATGATAAGCTTTTTTACAGGATCGTCGGGAATAAGGAAAATATAGGGCTTGTTAAGCTCCTTGACCCAGTCTCCTGCGGCGCTGAAAAAGAATTGTATATATGCGCAGATAACTGCATCGGCTATGAATATAACTGTGGCTTTATCGCTGCTGCCAAAGGCAGGCTTCATTGCAAAGCCTATAACAGCGGTCACTCCTAAAAGAACGATAGTGTTTATATTGAAGAACATAAAGCGTGTTCGTCTTGCGCCCTCCCTGAGATGCTTGAAGAATATCGCAGAGGCTCCGCTTCCGCGTTTTATGCCGTGCTTTCTGAGCCTTGCGCTTGAGGGTCCGATAGAATATTCGCTGACGTTACCCGTGCGAAGGTTCTCCTTGAACTCAAAGAAGCTCTCGGCATTCTGCAGCACGTCCTCATAATAATCGAGCCTTGTGAAGATAAAAAGAATGATGCTCATGATACAGAACACAGCAAGCAGGGACGAGAAGATTATTATTTTCAGGGCGTTGCCTTCAATGATCCCGAAAACGATCCCGTGTACCCAGCCGATGAAGGGAGCATATTCAAGATAAGGCATTGAGATAGCGGTGTAAAGGTTCTCGAGGGTCATGCCATAGGTAAACATATAGGCGATTACGGTGCCGAGAGCGTAGAATGCCAGAGCATAGATGAAGTATTTGAGAAAGGGCGTCAGAGACGGCTTTGCACTGCAGATGCAGAAAAGCAGCAGAGTAGTCATCTGCACGACAAGCAGCATAAGGGCTATGCCGCCGACAAGCAGCAGTGCTCTTTCAAGGGTGAGATCGAACATTCTCACCGCCATGCTGCCGTATGCGGCAAAGCACACAACAAGAAAAAGCGAGGTCGCAAGCTGTCTGCCTATACCGTAGATCAGTACCCTCTTGGGTGAGATAGGAGCTACAAAGATATTGTTGACATCTCCCATTGTAAAAAAGCTTGAGCCTGTACTCAGCCCCTTCAGCATGATCGGTATGCTTATAAAATAGAGTATCGCAAGAAAAGCGCCGTAAAGTATCCTCGGGTCGAGCTTATCCGTCATTTCGGGATCCATTGTAAAGCCTTTTATCACGGCATACACAAGGCTTGCGGCTATAAGACCGTAGACAATCAGCTTCAAAGGGCTTCTCAGTGTGTCAATAACTCCATTTTTCAGGTTTTTTCTGAGCATATACAGAATTGCGCCCATATCACTCACCCTTGTCCTTTTCTTCCGCTGAGCCGTTGTTTTTTTCGGTTATCATGAAAAACAGCTCCTCAAGATTCTCTCCGCTTTTTTCCACAGCCTTTCTTTCACGCTCAGCCTCTATCCTGCCGTTCATCATGATGAGCAGCTTGTCCCAGAATTCTTCCACACTGTCCAGCATGTGGGTGCTTATTATTATAGTAGTACCCTTTCCCCTCAGCTCCGAAAGCATAGCCTTGAGCTCCTTTATAGCATGGGGATCAAGCCCTACGAAGGGCTCGTCGAAAAGCACCGCCGCAGGCTCTATCAACAGTGCGCAGCAAATGCTTATCTTCTGCTGCATTCCCTTTGAAAGCTCCTTGCCCATTTTATTTTTTTTATCCGCAAGCTCCATGCGTCTTATCAGCATTTCGGCTCTTTCCTGCCAGTTTTCAAGCTTATAGGCTCTCGCAATAAATTCCATGTGCTCCCATACGGTCAGAAGCTCAAAGGGCGCAGGTATCTCGGGAACATAGCCGAGCAGCCTTTTGGCCTCAATGCTTTTGTTGTTGAAGCCGCAGATCTCTATTTCTCCCTCAAAGCGCAGAAGTCCCGCAATGCATTTTATTGCAGTGGATTTTCCTGCGCCGTTCGGTCCCGCAAGAACAGCTATCTCACCGTTTTCTACGATGAAGGACATATTGTTGTTGGCTGTAAAGCGTCCGTATTTTTTTGTAAGGTGTGATACGTTTATCATTACGGTCTCCCCTGTTCATTCCTGGATATTGCCTTGGTCTGTCTCAAAAACAGATACGTCCTTTACCTTTGGCGAGAGCTCCCTGAAGATAAAGGTAGTCCTGCCGCCTGTCTTTTCCATGACCTCCATAACGGGCTTGTCGTCGATAAAGTAATAGGTTATATAGACCTCACTGCCTTTATCTGACGATATTTCATTTTCTGACAAACGGTATTTAACAAAATCCGCTGTCTCGGTTTTTCCGTCCTTATCGGGATCTATCTCTGTCACTCCGGAGGCTTCGTATATCAGCGGCTCGGTAACTCCGAGATACAGCTCCTTTGTATAAGGCTTTACAAATTCGTCCACTTCTTCGGTATAGAGCTGTTTTTTATATGTGCCGTCTTCTTCAAGCTGATATGAATAGTTGTTTTTTACTATCATGCGGGCCTGTTTTCCGTCAGGCATGAGCATTTCGATCATAGCCTTCTGAGAGCTCTTGTCAGCGGCAACGGTCAGCTCATAGCTGTTGATCTCTCCGTTTAAAATGCCTGACTCAACTGTTATGCCTGCCTTGATAAAAAACTCGTCCGATGAGAACAACGCTCCGAAGCTATCCTCAAGAAGCTTTTTTTCATCTCTGCTGCTCTCCTCGTAAACAGACTCCGCAGACGGACCTGCATTGCTTTGTGTGTCGCTGTGCATGTCCCTGTTATTATCCGAACAGGCTGAGGCGGTCAGAGTGAGCATTAAAAGGAGGAGCAGTATTATTGACCTTTTCATAGCTGTTTATCCTTCCTATCAAATTTATTCTTGTATATTATAATTCTATCACGCAAATCCCGTTTCGTCAATTTTCTGTAGAGACTTTTTACCGTCAGAAGGGCAGCATGGTGAGGAACAGCACAGATGTACATGAGTAAAATATTTTTGAATAACTTAACGGATAATGACAGATAAATTATTTTACTGTATTCTATTACCTGCTTTTTCTTATAATAATACGATTTGGGGGTTGACATAACGCTGATATTATTGTTTAATAAATGTTAGAGCCAAAAACAGGCTGATTTAGCACTTGCTGTTATTAGACTGCTGTATATTATCATCAATGCTTTGCAAAAACGGACGAAGGAGGTCGATATTATGCTGGAGCTTTACGGAAAGGGCGTATCCAACGGAATAGCAATTGGACGACTTTCTTTTTATGCTAAATCCACGGATAATAACGTGCCTAAGTATTCCGTTTCAGATACGGCTTCAGAGTATAAAAGATATAAGACTGCAGTCAAGCTTGCAAAGCAGCGCTTGCAGCTATTGTATGATGAAGCCTGCAAGCGGATAAGCAAAAGCGAGTCTGTAATATTTCAGACGCATATCATGATCCTCGAGGATTCCAAGTTTGTAGAAACAGTTGAAAAGCTGATCCTTGCAGAGCACCTTAACGCTGAGTTCGCCGTTTATGATACGGCGCTCAAGATAGCTGAGATATTCCGCTCCCTCGACGACGAGTATCTTCGCCAGAGATACACCGATATCATTGATGCCGCTAATACCGTGCTTGATATACTCCACCCGAAAAAGCCGATCATGGCAGACAAAACAAGCCCTGTTATTGTTGCTGCCGCGGAGCTTCTTCCCAGCGAGACTATCAGCTTTAACCAGAACAACCTTCTCGGATTCATCACCTCAAAGGGCTCCAGAAACTCTCATACCGCCATACTTGCCAGAACTCTCGGTCTGCCGCTCGTCACTCAGATCAAGGGCTCTCTTTCACGCTTTGACGGAATGGAGGCTATTATCGACGGTCAGACTGGAAGGGTCGTCATTAATCCCGACCACAACACTCTTGCCCATTACATGGCAAAGCAAAGAATGTACCGTGAAAAGCTGCAGAATCTGAAAAATCAGCTCGGACTTCCTGCTGTTACGAGGAACGGACAGCGGATCAGGCTTCTTGCAAGGATAGAGAATATTGACGGACTTGAGTCCGCCAGAAAAAGCGATGCCGAGGGAGTTGGCATTTTCAGGACTGACTATCTCTATGCCAAAAGAAAATCTCCGCCCTCTGAGGAGGAACAGTTCTCGGTATATAAAACCGTGCTAAGGGCTTTTGAGGGAAGACCTGTTGTGATAGCCGCAGCAAATTTAGGCTCGGAAAAATCGATCAGCTATCTTGATATACCTGAGGAGAACAATCCTGCTATCGGCTATAAGGGTATCAGGGTGCTGCTTGACAACAAAGAGCTTTTTATGACTCAGCTAAGGGCGCTTTACAGAGCCTCGGTTTACGGCAGGCTGTCTATCCTTCTTCCTATGGTGAACAATACCGAAGAGATCGAATACGTCAAGAGAACTCTTGAGGAGGTCAAGCTGGAGCTAAAGTCGAAGGGTCAGGAGCATGCCGACAGGATAGGTCTCGGGGTAATGATCGAGACGCCGGCAGCAGCTTTGATCTCGGATGAGATATGCAGGATAACGGATTTTGTTACTATTGGCACAAATTCCCTTACGCAGTATACTCTTGCTATGGACAGAGAAAACCAGAAGCTTGAATATTTCTATGAGCCGTATCACAAGGCTGTGCTAAGACTGATAAGACTTGTGTGCAGTAATGCGCATAAGAGCGGAAAGACTGTTGCAGTCTGCGGTGAGCTTGCCTGTGATCCTCACATGACCAAGAGCTTACTTGCAATGGAGGCTGATGAGCTTATAGTCATGCCCTCAAAGCTGCTCGATATTAAATCAGCCGTCAGAGGCTGCGACACTACAGATAAGGATAAAATATTATCAAGAATATAAAAAACAAGGCTTCAACTGCCGGTGGATATCGGCTGTTGGAGCCTTTTGAAAAGAGGAGAAAAACAGTGGATAAAAAAGAAAAGGCGCTGAAGGCGGTCATGCTGCTTGAAAAGGAATATCCGGAGGCGATATGCTCTCTTGTTTATACAGACCCTCTGCAGCTTCTTATAGCCACAAGGCTTGCGGCGCAGTGTACGGATAAGCGTGTGAATATGGTCACCCCTGCCCTGTTTGAAAGATTTCCCTCAGTACAGGACTTTGCCGAGGCTGACGTCGGAGAGGTCGAGGAGCTGATAAAGAGCTGCGGTCTGTATAAGACCAAGGCAAGAGATATAGTTGCTATGTGCAGAACGCTCTGTGAGGAGTATTCCGGCAGGGTCCCGGATACTGTGGAGGAGCTTATCAGACTGCAGGGTGTCGGCAGAAAAACGGCAAATCTTGTTGTAGGTGATATCTACGGAAAGCCGGCAGTGGTAGTTGATACGCACTGTATAAGGATAACGGGAAGGCTCGGGCTTCATGCTTCAAAAGATGCTGTCAGGATCGAGAGTATTCTGAGAGAGCTGCTTCCGCCGGAAAAATCGAACGATTTCTGTCACCGGCTTGTGCTTCACGGAAGGGCGGTATGCGACGCAAGAAAGCCGAAATGCGCTGAGTGCTGTATGCATGATATTTGCAGCTATTATCAGGACATGGAAAAAAACGCTTGATACTGTAATGACATAATCCCCGCGCAAAATGCCAAAATATAAACGGAACTGATTTTAAAGAGGGGTTTTGGCATGGAGGATATTATTGAGCTGAGAGACGTCACAAGGCTGTACAGAACGGGCAGCAGGACAGTGCGTGCGCTTGACAGGGTGAGCCTTTCGGTAAAGGAGGGAGAATTTGTTTCTATAATAGGTCAGTCGGGCTCGGGCAAATCGACACTGATGAATATTTTAGGCTGTCTCGACAAGCCTGATTTCGGGCATTATTATCTTGACGGAGAGGCTGTTTCAGAGTTTAAGGAAGGACGCCTGACCTATATAAGAAACAGTGTTATCGGCTTTATTTTTCAGAGCTTTCACCTGATACCCTCACTTAGCGCCCTTGAAAATGTGGAGCTTCCGCTGATATACAGGGGTACGGGCAGGCGTGAAAGAAGAAGGATAGCTCTTGAGGCGCTTGACACGGTTGGTCTTGGAATGAGGACTGACCATAAGCCGGGTGAGCTTTCGGGAGGGCAGCAGCAGAGAGTCGCTATTGCAAGGGCTGTTGCCGCAAGACCGAGGATAATCCTTGCCGATGAGCCGACCGGAAATCTTGACAGCAGCTCCGGAGCAGAGATAATGGAAATACTCTGCTCTCTGCATAAGGATTCCTCAACTGTGATAGTCATTACACATGACAGCAGGGTGGCGGCTATGGCGCAAAGATGTATAATTATTTCCGACGGAAGAATAATAAAATGACTTATTTGTCAATAACGCTCCTATTCTCTGTTATTATTCACAAAAACTCAGCTTGTTATTCTTGCATATTCCATAAAGAAAAAGGCCGTATTTGTTAAAAAACGATTGACAAGACGCAATTATATGCTATAATGAAATCAGTAAGCAGCAATTGCTTACCGTATAATAACCAGAGAAATTAAGGAGGTCAAAACTATGAAAGACGCAGTAGAACTCCATGATGTGGACGTTAAGGAATTCCTTGCTGTTATTGACACCTGTGAGGGTGACGTATTCCTGGTAACCGACGAGGGAGACCGCCTTAACCTTAAGAGCAAGCTTTGTCAGCTTATCGGTCTTACACAGCTTATCGAAGGCGGCAAGATCACCAATGCTCACCTTGAATGTCAGAATCCCGAGGATGAGAGCAAGCTCTTCCGTTTTAATTTGTTCGGTGCTAAAGCCGAGTAATATTTCTGCATCATAAAAACGCAGGCATGGAACATTAAAGCTCCGCGCCTGTTTTTTTTACCCTGTCATTAAGCCCACCCGCATAGGATCATATCAAATGCGGACGGGCTTTTTGTTCTGTGATATTCCTTTGAGCCGGAAGCCTCATCTGTTATTGCGTCTGCGCCTTCCCTGCAGCAGTATGAGGGTGAAGGCGAAAAGCACGGCTCCCGATCGGAGATATAGACCTCATTGTAAGTCTCCATGGGAGTGGAGTCGTCCGCCCAGCCCGGAGCTCTCATATATATCAGAGCTGCCACCGAGCAGTTCTTTCCTAAAATGAAGTCGCTGCCGTCAGCTTTCTTTCTCAGATCAATCGCAACGGCTGTTGCCTGACCGATACTCCCGTATTTTGCGGCAAAATCGTCCTCTGTTAGCCACACTCTCTCGCCGTTGAGCTGAAGATCAAGGTGCTTGTTATCCTCAGCCTCGCTCTCTGTAGGTATGGCAAGCTCACAGAGGTCGTCATAGCTGCCGTAGCGGTTTTTTACGATATGAGCAGGGATCCTTATCTCTATATCTCCTGGGGCGATGCTTCCGTTGCCCTTGAAGGCATATACCAGCCTGTAAACGAACTGATGTCCCTCTGAGGCGTTAGCAGCGTTCCAGACATACCGACTGCCGTTTTTGCTTGCTCCTGAGATAAGGTTTATCCTGAAGGTGTCGATAAGAGCATTGCTTGCCTTTACAGAGCGTGAGGTGGTTTGAAGGGTGGTGAGGCAGGAGAAGACCAGCATGAGTGCGGTGGTGATCGCTGCGAGCCTTCTGAATTTTGATTTTGTCATATTGATCCCTCGCTTTCTGATTTTAGAGGACGGAAAAGCATGTTATTCCTTTGAAAACAAAAAAGCACCGCAAATACCTGTTAAAGTGGTATCAGCTGCGGTGTTCTATGATATGCAACGAGCATTTTTCGATCAAGCAGAATACGTCATGCTCATGAAGATACCTGCTCCTATTCATTTTTATTCACTATCTTTTTACAATAAAATAGTAATTAATGTCAAGTATTTACAGAATTATAATCAGGATTTTTGAATGAACTGACAACTGTAAAAGATGTAAGGGTCTATAGCTTGTCACAGCCGTTTCGGGCCTGTGCAAAAAAAGGCTCTCCCCGACACTGCAGGAAAAGCCTTGATGCATTTATTTTTTATTGTTTTCTCTTAGCTGTTCTTTTTCTTCTGATATACAACACTGTACTGCAGGATAAGCAAAGAGCCGTAATACAGAGAGCAGCGACTGCGGGTGTGCTGTCTCCGGTGGGAAAATTGATGATATAGGTCTGTTTGTCTTTGTTTTTGCTGCCGCCCTGAGAGGAGTCTGTATCCCCCTCAAGCTTTTTTACGGTGAACACCTTCTCGGTGTAAGAGCTTTCCTTTGAAAGATCAAATTCCGCATAGAGGGAGCCGTCGGCAAGGGTATAGTCACAGAGGATCCTGTAGCTGTTCGTGCAAAGAGGAAGATTTCTCAGAGGGATAAGCCCCTCCTCATTGCTTGCCCTTGTGCAGTCAAGCGCAAGGAGGCTTACGCCCTTTACAGGTCTGCCGTCCTCATCTACGAATTTCAGCAGCGCTTCACCGTAGCTGTTTACATTGATCTCCTGTCCCTTGCTGCAGTTATAGGCGTCATCGACAGCCTCAAGAAGAATGATATCCTCCTCTACACAGGAATAATCGTTTTCCTCCTTGAAGATTATAGTCATATCGTCGTCCGTATAGACCTGCTCCTGCGCCTCTTTTTTAGACTTGATGAAATCGCTGTATTTCGTCAGGTCGTATCTGAAGCAGAATTTTCTTGTTTCGGGCTCATAGAGATATTCAACAAAGTCCTTGTTGCCTCCCCAATAGGAGAGAATGTCCTCATACATATCTATTTTGCCGGCGACATTGCCCTCGCCGTCATGCTGAACAGCGCTTAATCTTATTCCCTGGATATAATGGTTATCTACTGCATTTACATAAAGATAGAGCTTGCCGTCGTCCGTTTTTTTCAGATGATAGTCATCTATCTGAGGCAGAGTGTTGTCAACATTAATGGTGAAGGAGGTCGATTCTGTCCTCTGCGGATTGCCGTCGGCGCCTACAGTTGTTGCGGTGAGCATATATCTGTAGTTTCCCTCCTGCAGACCTGAGACAAAATCGTTGTACCTTTCGAGCTTTTCACGGTCATAGTCCGTAACGAACTGCTCGTACGGACCCTCAGCGAAGCCGAAGTATGAGGATATCTCACCGAAATTCTCACAGTAGAGCAGGTCGTTATCCTCGTTAAAGATGCTTATTGTAAAGTCAAAGGTATCCCTCATCACATATACAGAGGGCAGCAGCATTGAAGCGGCGGAGGATACGTCGGCAGGTATGTCAAGATAGGATCTCAGGCTGTTTCTGCCAAAGGATATCTGATAGGGCAGATTTTTGTAGCCGAAGACGTTTTTTCCTGCCGTCTCCTTGAAGTAGGAGCTGTAGTTGAAGGTAGAGACTATATCCAGCGTGCTTCTTGCGGTAGGAAAGCCGGTATCCCGTGCATCGGTATCAAAATACATATTATTCGGGAAGATGCGTCCCTTTGACCAGTCGCCGCAAAAGCCGGAGAAGGGTATGCTCAGGGTCGGGTTTTCATCGGAATACAGGCTGATAAAGCCGTCTGTAAAGAAGCCGTTAGGGAATATAATGCTTCTGTCAGAAAGAAATCTGCTGTCAAGCGCGGCGTTCACGCCTATCACTACGCTGCTCCCCGGGGGGACAGTGATATCATCGCAGGGCTTTCCGTCCGAGGTAAAGGATATCTCCGCCTTATCGGTGATCTCCTCGGGTCGCAGGGTGTTGAGGTATCTGAACTCCCCTGTTTTTTTATTGGTCTTTTTATAATAGGCGTCTGTCAACAGTACGGCGTCCGGCGTAAAGGTAAGCTCCTTGTCGGATTTGTTGGTGAGAGTAAATTCAAAGCTGAACCTGCCGTCCTTTATCTCCCTTAGAGAAACAGAGGGTCTTTTTTCATCGTATGAAAGATAGGCGCCGGTGCTTATAGCAGAATAAACGTCAAGAAGTCCTGCGCCCTGTACTCTCGGGCTGTAGAAGGTCTGCTCAGTCTTGGTCTTATATACGAGAGGTCTTGCCGTGCTCATCAGCAGCTTATAGATGTATTCCTGCCCGAGCTGCGGAGAGAGAAGCTCAGTCTCCCCTGTCTGGGTTACGTACTGCTTGAGAATGGCATAGGCTCCGGTCATCATGGGTGTTGCCATGGAGGTGCCGGACAACTTTTCAAAATTATGATCTCTTACTGAGGAAATAATATCTGTGCCCGGGGCTGTGATATCGGGCTTGAGCGTAAGGTCGGCAAGGGTACCCATAGACGAATAATCCGAGACGGTAAGAGGATCCTCGGAATCCGTTGTGACATAGCCCGAATAGCTGAATATCGTCAGACTGCCCTCGGGGTGCTTTTTCAGATATTCCCTGTTTGAGCCTGCGATACTGTAGATGAAGAAATCCTCCTCAGGGGATATCGTTGAGAACCTGCTGTTCTTTTCCTTTCGGATAATGATAATAGCGTAGCACTGAGAATCTACCGAGTTTTTGATAAGCTCGTTCAGAGTAAGCTCACTCTCGTCGAGAATTATCATTTTATCCTTGAGGTCATATCTGCTCAATTCAGCTTTTGTACCCTTAATGTCAAGATAGACGTAATCCACCGTATCTATGACCTTGCTGTCTTCGGGAAGCTCCTTGCCCTCCACTGACTTCAGCTCTGGATATACCTCGTCAAACGTAAGCTCGGAATAAACGATATTTACGTCCACGGGCTTATGGTTCTTATTGAAAACAAAGAACATTCTTGTGCCGTAGTTCTTTTCAGGAACGGAAGAGGCGACCGAAAGACTGCCGCTCATGGCTGAGGGGTTGCAGATAGTTCCGTAGGTAACGTAGGAGGTCGGTATCTCTTCAAGACCGAGGGCGTAGCCGTTGTAGGCGTCGTTGCCTGCTGCGGCTATTATAGCCGTGCCGGATTCCATGAGCTTTTTGTAAAGCTGCTTGCCTTCATAGTCCTGTATCAGATATTCCATTGAGCCGTAGCTGCAGTTGATAACATCGGGACCAAGCTTAAGAGCATCATCAAGGGCGGCGACCAAGGCCTCATCGGGGAGAGTGTTGTCCTTTTTGCCTATCTTGAAAAGGGCAAGCTGTGCATCATAAGCCATACCCTTGTAATTGAGCAGTCCCCTGTTTTTATTGTTGCCTGCCGCAATTCCTGCAACATGTGTGCCGTGGGATATGGTGTCCTTTGAGTAGCATTTGTTGTCGTTCTCTGCGTAATCGTAGGCATAGATTATCTTTCCGTTGTAGAAGATATCGTTGATGCTGTATTTTGCCGAGATGCCGAGCATGCTTGAGGCAGCCACGCTCCTGACGTAATCCTTGTCGTATTTTATTTCCTTCGGGGCGCCCGAAAAGACGTCGTGATTTACATCAAACTCGTTGTCGATCACTGCTATCAGCATACCCTTGCCCGTATAGCCCTCTTCGTATGCAGGAACGATATTTGCGTCGTTCTTATAGTTAAGACCTATGGTATCGTATTCTGCAGGAGCGGAGCCTTCTTCGTTTTCCTCAGGCTGCGGCTCAGGGCTGTCCTCGGACGAGAGCTCTGCGGTTTTTCTGAGTCTGGAGATCGTGACGCTCCTTACCCCTTTTATCGACTTTATTTTGGGTATATCGGATATACCGGCGGTCACGGTGAAGGCGTTTGTCAGCGCTGTGCAGCGTCTGCTCTCTGTAAAATCAGCGTCACAAAGACGTGAGCCGATATCTGCGATGATATTATCCTGAGCAGAGAGAATATCATCTGTAAAGCGCCTGCCCTCTTCTGAGATGATAAGGTCGCGCACGTTTCTGTATTTACCTGCGCTGTTAATGACGATATCGAGCAGAGAGTCATCGTCAAGGGTGACTATCAGAACAGCTCTCTCCCCTTTATCGTCAGGTAGAAGCTCACGGGCAAAAGCGCCCGTAGCTGCAGAGCAAAGAATTATTGCAACGGTTAATATGATCGAAATGATGTGTTGTTTTTTCATAGCGTTCTCCTGCTGTAAAAAAGGAGCACAAAAAAGTGCTCCGAGCTGTCTATCATGCCTTAGCGCCGTACTGAGCATAGTAAGCGTCGATAGCCTCCTTGAGCTTATCGTCAATTATAACTCTGCCCTTGTACTCTTTATTGTAGAGATGCTCTATGACCTCAGCCATTGTGACTATTGCGGTAGTTTTAAGACCGTATTTTTCCGAGATCTCGCACAGAGCGCTCTTTTCGGACTGTCCCCTCTCCATTCTGTCAACGGAGACAACAAGCCCTGTAACCGATACGCTCCCCTGAGCCTTGATTATCGGAAGAGTCTCCTCGATCGAGGTCCCCGCAGTGGTAACGTCCTCAATTATCACCACTCTGTCGCCGTCGTTTATCGGGCTGCCGAGAAGGATCCCCTTATCTCCGTGATCCTTTATCTCCTTGCGGTTAGAGCAGTAACGGATATCCCTGCCGTATTTCTCGCTGATAGCGATCGTTGCCGCAACAGAGAGGGGTATGCCCTTATATGCGGGTCCGAAAAGCACGTCAAAATCGAGTCCGAAGCTGTTGCTTATAGCCTCGGCATAATACTGACCGAGCCTTCTGAGCTGAGCGCCTGTTCTGTAAAAGCCGGTATTAACGAAAAAGGGAGTTTTTCTGCCGCTTTTCGTAACAAAGTCTCCGAACTTCAGCACCTGACAGTCCACCATGAATTCAATAAATTCTTTTTTGTAATTTTCCATTTTTTTCCCTCCGTTCAGAATTTACATTTATAACTATAACACATCTTTTCTATAAAGTAAAGTGCGCCTTCGCCGGGAAACCCCTTTTCCGGCGAAGATCGGGACAAACAAAAAGAGCACGGATGCTCATTTTGTATCCGTGCGGTTTATTTTTTTGTATCTCTGCCGAGAAGGTAGTCCACCGACACCTCAAGGATATCAGCTAAAGCTACAAGCTCGACGTCTGTAACATATCTGATCTGACCCTCAAGCTTTGAAAGACCCGAAGCGTTCATATCTACACCATTGACCTGAAGCTGAGCAAGAAGCTCCTTCTGCTTCATTCCTTTTTTTTTGCGCGCTTCTTCTACTCTTGTTCCGATGAGATTTCTCGTTCCGAGAGCCTGCTTTCGTAATCTCAATTTTTGCACCCCTCTTGCATGCATTTTGAAAATAAAAACTCTAAATAAGATTATAGAATATTCTCAAAAGGATAACAATAGCAATTGTGCAAGAATATTCATAGCTTACTTTGTTGAAAACACAAAATCCCCCTATTATACTACACAAATAAGCTATACTGAAATTATATAGTATTACGATAATTTGACTTTATTCAGAAAAAAAGCTTAAAGCATTATCTCCGCTTATTATATTGTTCTGGGAATAAAAAACATACGGAGCATTTCTTTCTGCTCCGTATGTCTGCTTGTATTTTATTGATCTCAGCAAATCATTCTTACTAAACTGAACAAGCTGATGAATGAATGCGAATGGTTTTTATGCGTTTTCTGAGACGTCTTTATTTTCGGTCTTCTTTGCCGCCGCTGTCTTTTTCGGCTTGGGCTTGGGAGTATCCTTTACCTCAAATACGACTGCCGCAAACGGAGGAAGTGTGAATACTGCAGAATTATCCCATTGATTATGCTTTATAGGCTCGCTCTTTATCGGCTCGGGATTTACAACTCCGGTACCGCCGAAACGGGTGTCGTCACTGTTGAGCACCTCTCTGAGTGTACAGTCGTCCTTAAGACCCATACGGAAATTCTCCCTTGTTACAGGAGACATATTCAGAACGACCGCAAATTTCTGTCCGTCTGTAATGCGGTAATAAGCATACATATTCTCGTCGGCGTTGTCGGCGTCTATCCAGAGGAAGCCGTCCTCGCTGTAGTCCTTCTCATAAAAGGCCGGATTCTTTGTCGTAAGCGCATTAAGCTCTCTGAAATAGTCGTGGAACCTTCTGTGCATATCGAACTCATCGAGCAGGAACCAGTCAAGCTCTCTTGTTTCGTCCCATTCTCTGAACATGCCAAGCTCATTGCCCATAAAGTTGAGCTTTTTGCCCGGGTGGGTCATCATATAGGCGTAAAGCGTCCTTACCTGAGCGAATTTATTGTGATAATCTCCGCCGAACATCTTCTGAACTATAGTTGCCTTGCCGTGTACGACCTCATCATGAGAAAGAGGAAGGATAAATCTCTCAAAGTAGAAATACGCCATAGACCAGTTTATCAGATTATGACTGCCTCGTCTCCACAGCGGGTCTATCTTCATATACTTGAGGGTATCGTTCATCCAGCCCATATCCCACTTATAGTCAAAGCCGAGACCGCCGTCCTCAACAGACTTTGTAACTCCGGGATAATCCGACGAGTCCTCCGCAATAAGCATGACATTATGAAAGTTATGGTTGAGGTTATAGTTCATCTTCTTGAAGAAATCCACTGAACGGTCATTGACTCCTCTGTTCTTGTCCCCCATCCAATAGATGCCGTTGTTGATAGCGTCCATTCTGATGCCGTCAAAATGATATGCGTCGAGCCAGAAGGCGGCGCAGGACATCAGATAGCTCTGTACGTCTCCCTTTGAAAGATTGAAGTTATAGGAGCCCCACTGACTCTGAGATACGTCTGAGGGCGGATATTCATAAAGCGATGTACCGTCAAAATTGCCGAGAGAGTAGTTGTCTCTTACAAAATGCACAAAGGCGAAGTCGATTATAACGCCGATGTCATTCTGATGACAAACGTCAACGAATTTCATGAGCTGCGAGGGTGTGCCGTATCTTGAGGTTGCGCTGTAATACTGCGATACCTGATAGCCCCATGAGCCGTCAAAGGGATATTCTGCAAGAGGCATGACCTCTATATGCGTAAAGTTGTTTTCCTTGACATATTTTACTATATCCTCGGCGATCTCGTCATAATGGAACCACTGTGCGGCGCCGTCTGCAGCCGACTTGCCGTAGGGTCTTTTCCATGAGCCCATGTGTATCTCGTAGATATTCATAGGCTTGTCATAGCATTTTGTACGGTTTTTGAGCCATTTCTCATCATGGAAGGTATAGTTGTTTCTTATCCTTGTGATGACCGATGCCGTATCGGGTCTGAGCTGACTGTGAAAGGCGTAGGGGTCAGCCTTGTCTACAACATTTCCGCCCCTCTGATACACACGGAATTTATAGAGCTGTCCTACCCTTGCCTCTCCGACATACAGTTCATAGACGCCGCTGTTGATCTTGTTCATCTTATGAGCCCAGCCGTCCCAGCCGTTGAAGTCACCGATTACCTCCAACTGCCATGCGTTAGGCGCATAGACCCTGAAAATGATGCCCGCATCATCGTCGGATACGGGGTGAGCACCAAAGAACTGATAGGCGTTCATGGAATTGCCGCGGTAGAATTCGTCCATTGAAAAATCTGCCATACTATCATCTCCTGATGCATTATGTTTTACGATTCTATTTAATCGGATAAATCTTTCCTGCCATTAAACATATATCCGTATTTCTCAGACATCATTTCTTTATCTTTTTATATACGGAGAGCGCAACAAAGATATTTCCCTTTGCCTTGACCTTACCGGCGGTAAAGGCCTTGAAGGGGTCGGTCTTTTTCTGGAGCAGCTCTTCAAAGGTAGCATCGGAAAGGGTAACAAAAACTGTAGCCTTGTCGTGCTTTACAGGTTCTATTATCTTTTTCTTTCCGATGTAAGCGGCATAAACGCTGCCGGGATCCTTGCCGGTGATATTTACAACGGCAGAAAAGTCCTTATCGACCCGTGACATATCCATAGCGTCGAATTTAGCCTTGATAATCTCATAGCATTCCTTGAATTTCATCTTATCTACCTCTTGTTTTTTATTCCTCCGAGCATACCCCGGACGAAGATATTATATCATATTAATAAGACTGTTATTTTCTGATTACGAATAATACCCTTATTATTTAAACATTTTATACAGAAATTCAAGTATAGCATCACTTATCACAGACATATTTGCGGTTTTTACAAAGCAGCCAAGTTTTTTTATGAAAATATATTGACAAAGAAAAAAGCATCTGATATAATAATCAGGCAGTCGGAAACCCGGTGTCTGCAATATGCGGGTATGGCGGAATTGGCAGACGCGCCAGCTTCAGGTGCTGGTCTTCGCAAGGAGGTGCAGGTTCAAGTCCTGTTACCCG
>ONFW01000131.1 GCA_900317215.1 uncultured Eubacteriales bacterium
GTCGCGCGCGACCTCTCCCCCGCCATCATCACCCAGCACAACCGCCCCGCCTACGCGATCGTGCGGTTGGATGAAGCATATGAGACATCCGAGAGCGACATCCTCTCCGACCAGATCAAAACAGCCAAAGACGCCGCCAAAGGAACGATCACGGTCGAACCCTACTGGTGGGAGAAGCTTTAACATATAAAAATACATGTTCAATATTGAAAATGCAATCACAACATAGTATAATCATTGTAAAGAGGTAGATGATATGAAAGAATAAACAATAGAATTCATCCACACCCTTTCCAATGAAGGCAAGATTAATAGGCTCCGATGGAACTATTCTTTACCCGATTACATCCTACTTTCCGGATTCCGAAAACTTCAAAAACGATTATATGACACG
Source organism: uncultured Eubacteriales bacterium (assembly GCA_900317215.1). Taxonomy (GTDB): domain Bacteria; phylum Bacillota; class Clostridia; order Oscillospirales; family Acutalibacteraceae; genus UBA1213. The sequence goes on from ONFW01000131.1 coordinate 395, forward strand.
GAAGGAGAAATGACTATGAATTGCTTTTTCTGTAAGGGGTCTATGAAGCCTTCAACCACCACTCACTTTGTTGATCTTAAGAAATGCATGATCATCGTAAAGAATGTACCCTGTTGGGAATGTGAGCATTGCGGCGAGATCCTTCTTGATGACGAAGTTGTCGCAAAACTGGATACAATCATTAAAAAGGTCAGTGAACTGGTAACAGAGATCGCTGTCGTCGAGTATAGCAGCGCTGCGTAAGGTAACATACTACAATAGATTAAGGAATGAAAGCTGAGGGCATTTTTGCGACCACAGACTTCATTCCTTAAAATTACCCCGCATAGGAATCGTAGTTTTCTATGCGGGGTTTCTTTTATATTGGCTCTCCTATTTTATATGGCGTCGGAAGCTCGCTTTCATATCGTTGGATCATGGCTGCGTCGGTAATATCTATGCTGTTATTTCCGTCTACATCTGCGGTTTTCAGAAAGTGTTCCGGGTCGACAGCCAATGGGATATCGCAGACCTTACGCTGAATAAAAGCGGCGTCGAGCACGGAAACCTCGCCGTCGTTGTCTACGTCTCCTAATATGTTCGGCTCTTGTATGGGCCGATCAAAAACATTCAGCTCAACCGGTTTTGTTTTTGTGTTTTCAGCCGTGACCTTCACCGTGTAGACGGTTTCGTCACGTTCGTAATTGCAGTTTGACGGAATGTAGCCCTCTTTCACATAGTATGTCCCGGGCGCAAGACTGCAGAGCGTTGCCCTGCTGCCGTTCACCGAGTGCCCCTCTCCGGATTCATTCAGCTTGATGTATCCGAGATAATTCTTCCCGTTTTTGCTGTAGTCAAAATCCGTAGGACTTTTTGAAACGTAGTATTCAATATTTTTCAGCGTGTATTCAGGCTTTCCGTCAGTCAGTTCGGGATTCGTGGAGCTTTTCTTTACCGAGATATATCCTCTCGTCATCACCTTGAGCACACAGTATTGTGCACCTGGATAGTCGCTGATCCTGCCCTGAGTATTCTCCGGAGTAATGGAATTCCAGAACACATCAGATTGCCCGTTTCCCCAATAAATACCGATATGGTTATTATCGTCACTTATATCTTCAGAGCCATGTATAAACATCCAAATAATATCGCCCTTCTCCAGATATCCCGAATTCAGCATTTCCGTCTTTGACGAGAAATACCTGCGTGAGATGTTGTTATTTCTGTAAAAACTGACCCATCCGCTGAGCGCAGGAATAATACTGTAGTTCCCGCCGCTCGCTTTCGTCGCTTTCATGAGAACATGCCACACAAAGCCGGTACAGTTCATACCTGCAACGTTCTTGGTGTCCGAGTAACCATAGGCGTTCGCTTTATCACCGTTCGGATTTCGGTGATCCCATCCCTTGTAAGGAGTTGTAAGATAGTATTTATCCGATTGATGGGAGTAAAGCCAATTGATATAGGTATTGCCGTCCATCCCCAAAACTTCTGCAACGGTTTTTCCGACGATTTCGTTTACAGCGGTTTTAGCGCCGACAGAAACCGTTGTATTTGCGACGACTGCCATCATCAGCATGATGACCGCAAGGATAATTGCCGCACAGCGCCGGATCGTTGACGTGTTTCTGTTGTTGCACACCATAGTATCACCTGTTATCATTTGCGTATTCTGTTTTGATTATATATCAAAAAGATAAGAAAGCCAATACTAATTTACGCCGATTTTTTCTGCACCTGATCCTGCAA
>ONFW01000003.1 GCA_900317215.1 uncultured Eubacteriales bacterium
AATGAAAGATCGCTTTTCTGGAGGAACTGCATCACTGCAGACGAGCAGACCGTGATGTCCTGCGCCAACAGATACATACTTACCCCCGAGGGGATAAAAAGCTCCGCAAGGCTTGCCTCCCTCATTGCTGATTCGGAAAATACTAAAATGAACGACAGTCATATAACACAGGCTGTCAGACAGAATACGGTAAACCGCCTTGGCGGATATGCAAAAAGGATAAATGCCGTTTTCACCTGGGATGATCTCATTGTTGGCGACGAGCAGAAGCGCCGCATGAGAATGATCTGCGACCAGGTAAGGTACCGCAATATTGTAAACGAGGACTGGGGCTTTGGCAAGGGCAGACCCTACGGCGGCGGACTGTGCTCTCTGTTTTACGGCTCTCCCGGCACGGGCAAGACAATGGCTGTGCAGGTAATGGCAAACGAGCTGGGGCTTGAGCTTTACAGGATAGACCTTTCTCAGCTCACCAGCAAATATATCGGTGAGACGCAGAAGAATATCAGCAGTCTTTTTGATAAGGCAAAGAACCTCAATGCGATGCTTTTCTTTGACGAGGCGGACGCCATGTTCGCAAAGCGCTCCGAGGTCAAGGATTCGCACGACCGCTACGCAAACGCCGACACGGCATTTCTCCTGCAGAAGCTTGAGGACTATGAGGGGATAACGGTGCTTGCGACAAACTATGTCAACAATATAGACGACGCCTTCAAAAGAAGGATACGCTTTATGATAAATTTTGTTTTCCCCACTCCTGAGGTCAGGCTCAGACTGTACAAAAGCATTCTCCCTTCGTCAGCAAGGGTCGATGAGCCACTCGATCTCGAATTCTTTGCCGAGAGCTTTGAGCTTTCGGGCAGCAATATCAAGGAGATACTTACAAACGCCGCCTACCTTGCGGCTTCGGAGGGAATAGGAATAATGAACCGCCATATCATAGAGGCGGTAAAGCTTAATTTCTCCAAATACGGAAAAACACTGACCAACGCCGATTTCGGCTATCTCGGTCAGGAGGGAGGATAAATCATGCTCAACGAAACAGCAGCGGAATATCTTGACGCTATCGGACAGATACTTACGGAAGGAAACGGAAAAAGCTATACCGTTGAAGCAGCCGAATACGGCCCCGTGTTGGTCGCAGAGCTGCCCTCGCCCATGATCGAGGACGGCAAGGCAGGCTACTGTGCAGTATTGAAGCAGGCAGACGAGGGGTTTGTTCTGATCGAGCTGAGGCTCACTCTTCTGTTCGGTGTGCCGCAGGAGCTGTGGGAGGATATACTGCTCATCTCGGAGGAGATCAACAGATATCTCACGGCAGGCTCCTTCCGTCTTGAAAAGGAGAGCGGCACTCTGTATGTCGCTCAGGGCGTGCTTATCGACGGCTCCGCAGGAAAGGACGCCGCAGCCTTTAATATCCTGAAAAGCTTTTCCGTAATGGAAAATGCAGCGGTGAACAGCGGACAGTATTTTATCAGACTTGTAGAGGGCAGGAGCAGCGCGGAAGAGCTGCTTTCGGAGCTGAGAGAGCTGTGAGGTGACTGATATGGAAATGAATGACAGAGAGCTGCTTTATATCATTAAGGAGCTTCTTGATGAGGGCGGAGCAGATACAGAGCTTGTTGTGACAGACGGGCAGGAGGCGCTGGAGCTTGAGGATCGTGCAGGAGAGGAGCCGAGGCTCGCCTGCAATATCACGGTCAGTCACCCTTCGGAGGATACTACAGCGGTGCAGTTTCTTATCTCGATGTTTTTCGGGCTTGACGAAAAAACGACAGAGAATATCTCACGGGTACTGCCCGAGATGAATTACCTGCTTTCCATAGGCAGCTTCGGCTGTCTGCCCGAGGACGGCTATGTTTATCTTAGCCACGCCTTTCTGACTGACGGACTGGAAATGAAAAACATACTTCTCAGCTTCTGCGCCTGTTTTGATACTCTATCAGTCACGGCGCTAAGGGGCAGGGAGCTGCTTGCCCCGCTGATAAACGGAGAGCTTCTGCCGGAAGAGGCGGAGCCTGAGCAGCTCAGGATAGTACAATTCTGAAGGGAGGCGCTGCAAAATGTATGATGAAGAAAAGCTCAGGGAGCTTGCCGCAAGGGAGGCTTCCGGCAATGATACAAACAAGAACGAAACGGACAGCAGGAGTGAGGATGATCCTAACAAGAAGGTCACAGGCACCAAATCGGGGTCAGAAGGTCAGCCCAAGGGAAAAAAGGATGGCCCCTCTGAGGACGGGGACAAGCTCCCGCCTGCCGGAACAGAGGGGAGTGCTCTTCCTCCCGGCACAGGCGATCCAAAGGGAGCATCTCCTGCCGTAAAGACCGTGCCTGAGAACCCTCCCAAGGACGCCAAAAAAGAGTCTGACGAAGGCGAAAAGGGCGACAAGGACGATAAGGGCGATAAGGGCGACAAGGGCGGAAAGGACGACAAGGGCGGAAAGGACGACAAGCGCGAGAAGGACGACAAGCGTGAGAAGGACGATAAGGGCGGAAAGGACGACAAGCACGAAAAGGACGACAAGGGCGGAAAGAAGAAGAAGCTGAAGAAGAAGCATTCAAAGAGCGCTGACGAATCCGATGACGAGAGCGACTCCGATGATGAGGAGGATCTCAGCAAGAAGAAACCTGTCCGCAAAAGAAGGTTTACCGCTCCGGAAAACGACCCCTTCAGATATCCCGACACCGGAGGAGCAACAACGACCACAGGCAGCAGCACAGCTCCGTCGAAAAAAGGAACTACCACGACTACAGGCGACAAAGCGAAGATAATTCTGGCCGCAGCGGAAGAGGACGAGGACGAGGAGCCGGAAGTAACTGAGGCAATGGACAAGATACTTGATGAGATCGCAGCCAACCAGGCCGGCAGGGCTGACCTTCTCAGAGAGGTCATGGTCGAACGCTATAATGAATTCAAGGCGGCAGGCGTATTCGGCAATGAGCCTGAGCCTCCCGATCCCACAGATGACGATGATGAGGACGAGGACGAAGACGACGACAAGGATACGGATAAGATCGATCCTAAGGTCGTTGGCGCCATTGAAAAGGCTGTCAAAAAGAGCAAGTCAGATGAAGGCTCGGAAAGCGACTCCGAAGATGAGATAACTGTAAAGGAGAACGATACGGACGGTCTTGCTGAGGATATCAGAGGGAGACTTGATGATGACGATGACGAGGAGGACGATGAGGAAGAAAAGGACGCTTCCCTCATACCCAAGACATACGGAAAAAAGCAAAGCAAATTCAGCAGTATAGTCAACCTGCAGAATGCCACCCTTGCAACGGGAGTGCTCACCGATCTTCTCAACCTGACCACCTTCGGCAACATGGGTATGACAATGGATACCCTCTTTGCCGGCAGCCAGGCGGAGCAAAAGCAAAAGAATGATAAATATGCAACGTCAAAGACCGTTAACAGTGCTATTTCCCTTGCCTCAAATGCGATCTCAGGCACGATGAACTTTATCAACTTCCTCGACAAGGGCTTTAAATCCACCAATAATCGCAGAAAATCGAATCAGCTCTCCGCAGGCGCCGCCACCAATGCATTTGGTCTTATGGCAAACGGCTCAAAGGCTCTCTCTTCGATCATAAGTATCTGGGGGGATCCCAAGAATAAGAACAAGGGCTCCTTCAACTTCTTCAATGTGTTTGGCGGAATAATGGGAACAGCGGCCTCAGCGTCCACCCTTGTGGGAGATATTTTGGATAAGCGAGAAAGAGGAAAGATAATCGAGAGCATCGACAAGCTTAAGCTCTCAGGCGATAACGACAAGAGCGGCGAGCAGGAAAAGCAGTTCAAGAATCAGGTCCGCAAAATGAAGAGAATGAAAAAGGTCTCGCCGATCGCATATAAAAACGCAAAAGCGTCCTACAGGAGCTTCAAGGCAAAGAAGTATACCCTTCAGGACGCAAAGGAGTTCCAGCAGCTCAAAAAGAGCGAGACGACCAAGGGTATCACAAGCACTATAACCAACGGTCTATCCACCTGCGCGACTATCTTCACCCTGATACCGGGCATCGGAGATAAGATCACGGGAACTGTGGGAGCGCTTACCGGCCCGCTGGCATATATCTCAAACACAGTGGCAAAATATGTTGGCATAGGAAGAGATCAAAAAAACAAGGGCAAGATAGCCAGCAAAAAGGCGGAGATCGTCGGCAAGTATCTTGAAAGGAAGCGCGCTAAGATCGCTAAGCAGGCAAGCCATGCGTTCAGAAAAAGAAATGACGTCGACGACCTTTCAAACAATCTTACAGACAACGAAAAGGACAGGATAGTCTTCGGCAGACTCACCAGTCCCGTGAGTGTTGACGATACGCCCATTGACGAAGCGCAGAAGACCTCCGCCTTCACAAAACTCAACATAAAGAGGGCAAGGAACATAATGCAGATAGACGAGCGCAGCAGAAACCGGATATTTGAGGCCTTGCATCTCTCAAAGAATGCGACCATTGACGAGCTTGCCAGCGCCCTTGAGGGAGACTGAAAAAAAGGACGGAATAATGATGTCAGAGGAGATATTAGCGGCTGTAAAGCACAGCTTCAAGGCGCCCTCTCCCTTTGTTAAAAGAGAGGGACTGAGGCTCATTCAGGGCTTGAATATAATAACAGCCTGCGCGGGCAGCGGAAAAACAGCCCTTCTTTCTCAGCTTGCAGGAGAAAG
>ONFW01000196.1 GCA_900317215.1 uncultured Eubacteriales bacterium
ATACGGGAGAGTTCCAGAGCGGCCAAATGGGGCAGACTGTAAATCTGTTGTCGACGACTTCGGTGGTTCGAATCCACCCTCTCCCAGAAAAGCCTCGCAGAAAAGCTGCGAGGTTTATTTTTTTATTAACAACGGCCGAGTATACTGAAAGACACACCTGGCAGATGATGAAGTAAGCTTTGCAGAACCGGTCTAAAAAAGCAGCAGTCCTTTTCAAAAACGAAGGACTGCTGCTTTCATCATTAAATCCGCTCGGTTAAAGGTGAAGCAATTATCCGGGAATGCTGTTTACGACAAAGGTCTCGGGATATTTCTCCTCCAGAAGATTTGCACACTCCTCAGCAGAGGAGCGGTCGGTAAAGATCCCGAACACAGCGGAGCCGCTGCCTGTCATGAGAGCGCCCCTTGCACCGTAAGCCTTCATCGTCCGCTTTATTTCCTCTATCTCAGGAAGCTCAAGCACCTCTTCAAATTTGTTGTAAAGTCCCTTGGCTATCTCGTCTAAATCGCCGATACAGATACCGCCGATGACCCTTTCAGGGCTTCTGAGCGAATCATAGCCCTTTGCATCCGAGCGCTTATACGCCTCGGCTGTGGATACATTCACCTCGGGCTTTACGATAAGAAATATACACTCAGGCATTTCAGGGAGAGGAGTGAGTATCGTGCCGATCCCCTCTGCTGTCATTGTGCCGCCGTAAACGCAGAAGGGAACATCTGCTCCGATCTGCTCAGCGATATCCGCAAGCTCTTTTTCGGTATGCGGCTCACCCGTCATACTGTTGAGTGCCTTCAACACTGCCGCAGCGTCTGCACTGCCCCCTGCAAGCCCTGCCTGAGAGGGTATCCTCTTTTTTATCCTTATAGTTACACCTACAGGTTCCCTGCCAATGCTCTCCATAAAAAGCCTTGCCGCCTTATATGCGGTATTGCTCTCATCAGTAGGTATTCTCTTGTCGGTACATTCAATACATATCGGCTCGTCACTGTCTTCAATGGAGACTATCAGCTCATCGCAGAGATCTACGGTGTGCATCACCATGCTGACGAGATGGTAGCCGTCGGAGCGTCTGCCTGTGATATCAAGAAAGAGGTTTATTTTTGCAGGCGCTGAAAGGGTCATTTTCATGGAAATACTCCTTTTTATAATGTAGAGCCGTAGGCTCGGATTCAGTCTGCGCTGCCTGAGCACCCGCTGTCAAGAAAGCGTTCTATCCTGACCATTGCCTCCTGAATATGCTTGAGGGAATAGGAATAGGAAACTCTTGCAAAGCCCTCGCCGCAGTCTCCGAAGGCGTTACCCGGAACTATAGCGACCTTCTGGGAATAGATCAGTCTTTCGCAGAAATCCTCCGACTTAAGACCGGATATTTTTATCGAGGGGAACACATAGAAGGCGCCCTCAGGCTCAAAGCAGGTCAGACCCATGCGGCAAAGCTCCTCAACGAGGAATCTTCTTCTGATATCGTATTCCTCTCTCATATGCTCAATGTCGCTGTCGCCGTGTTTGAGCGCCTCGATCGCGGCATATTGCGCCGGTGTGGGGGCACACATAATGGCATACTGATGCAGCTTGAGCATCTGGGATATCACCGGCTCCGGACCGAGAGCATAGCCAAGTCTCCAGCCCGTCATGGCGTATGCCTTTGAAAAGCCGCTTACAACAACGGTGCGCTCCTTCATGCCCTTGATGTCGGCAAAGGATACATGTCTTTCCTTGCCGTAGGTCAGCTCGCCGTATATCTCGTCCGAGAGAACAAGGATATCATGCTTTTCAAGAACACGGGCTATCTCCTCAAGATGCTCCCTTCTCATCACAGCACCGGTAGGATTGTTAGGGAAGGGCAATATCAGCAGCTTTGTGCGGGGAGTGATGCTTGCTTCAAGCTCTGCAGCGGTAAGGCGGAACCCGTTTTCAGCCTTTGTTTCGATGATAACAGGCGTTCCTCCTGCCATAACTGTCATCGGCTCATAACAGACAAAGGCGGGCTGGGGAATAAGCACCTCATCACCCTCCTGAACAAGAGTCCTTATGCAAAGATCTATCGCCTCAGAGCCTCCGACGGATACAAGGATCTCGTTATCGGGGTTGTATTCTACGTTGAACCGTCTCGCGTAGTAGTTGGTTATCTGCTTTCTCAACTCAATAAAGCCCCTGTTAGGCGCATACCAGGTGTGCCCGCGTCTGAGAGCCTCTATACCCTCCTGACGGACATGCCACGGCGTTGTAAAGTCAGGCTCACCAATGCTCAGGGATATGACGTGATCCATTTCGTTTGCGATATCGAAAAATTTTCGTATACCTGAGGGCTTGATGCCGAGAAGCCTGTTGTTTATCATTCCTGAATAATCTATCACAGTATCAGACTCCTTTGCTCTTCTTCCTCCTCACTGTCGTAAAAGGAGACTCCGCCTGCCTTATAGTGAGTGAGCACAAAGCTTGTTGCAGTGCCGATCACATTGTCAAGGGTCGAGAGTCGCTTTGAGACAAACTCTGCTATCTCCTGAATGGTGCTTCCTTTTACGGTTGCGATGAGGTCATATCTTGATGAAGCCGCAAGATATACGCTCTCCACATTGTCAAAGGACATAACTATTTTAGCGGTATCGTCGAAGCCTGTTTCCGGCTGGGGTGTGACCTTAAGCTCAATAATTGCGGTAACTCCCGCATCAGGAACCTTATCCCAGTTTATAAGGGCATTTGTCCCTCTGATTATCCCCTGCTTCTTGTATTCCTGTATCTGAGCCTTTACCTCGTCCTCAGTCTGTCCGAGCATGGCGGCAAGCTGTTCTGTGGTAAAGTCCGCATTTCTGCTCAGTATTTCCAAAAGCTTATTCATAGCCTTTTCTCCTTTCTCTGCATATAAAATGATTGTTTTTTATTATACATCATTTTTTCCCTTCTGTAAATACAAATTTTCATTACAGTCTTTGCATTTTTACATGATTTTATGCCCCTAAAACAAAACACGGCGGTCCGTCATCGGCTCGCCGTCAGCTTTTGCATTAATACAGCTTTCCCCTGTTCACGGAGAAATGAACAGGGGAAGGAGCTGCTTTTTAGGAGGAATGTATATGAAGTTAAACTTATAAACGTAAACGTAGTATTTTGCCCGAGGACAAAACACCGGAACAAGGGGATGTTTACAAGGTCATTCAAAGAAAAAAAGCTCTTCAAATTTTTTATCCAACGCAATGCATATCAGCAGGGCAAGCCTTGCGCTCGGACAAAACTGATTGTTCTCGATCGAACTGATTGTCTGTCGGGAAACGCCCACCATTTCGGCAAGGTCACCCTGTGATATCCTCTTCTCCGCTCTTGCAACTCGCAGACGATTCTGAAACAGTATCTCACTCATACGCTGTATACCCAGAAAAACATGACCGCACAGAATATTGCGGCAGCTCCCGTGCCTATTCCTGCTATCAGGTACAGGGGCTTTTTGATGTTTTTGAATTGGTAAAGGAAGGTAGCGCAAAGATAACCGGTGATAACAGTGACATACTCGTAGAACGGGTATAAATGGATCGCTCTGTAGATGCTGAAGATGAGAAGAAGAATTCCGACTACTATTGCTCCGACGCCGAAGGAGAAACTGTATACCCGCTGTTCCCTTTCATCAAGGGAATTACGGGACTGCTTTTTATTCTTTTCAAGAATTTCTTTCTTGTCCATCCAACAAGACCTCCAAGGGATTCCGGGCTTTTTTCTAAGATTTACCTTGTGTATTTATGTTATCATATACTTTACCAATTGTCAAGTATCCTTGACATATTTTCTTTTAAACTTGGCATTACAGTTTTTTAACAATTTTGTGTCAGACTTGTAATGATATGAGCAGCCGAAAAAGAAAATGAAAATCATTTTCAAATCTCTTGACAAGGAATACCCTCAGTGATAGAATTATCCTCGTAGTCTTTGAATAAAGGAAAGAGGAACAAAAGTGAAAAACAGAACAGGAAATCTCACTGCTATTATACTCTGTTCAATTATAGCAGTTTCATGCATGAGCGCCTGCGGCGGCAATGATAATGACAAAAAAGGTACCAAGAAGCATATCGTAGCGACGATATTTCCCGAGTACGACTGGGCGAGAGAGATAGTCGGCGACATAAATGATACGGAACTGACCCTTCTGCTCTCAAACGGTGTTGATATGCACAGCTATCAGCCGAGTGTTGACGATATCATGACCATTTCGACCTGCGATATGTTCATTTATGTTGGCGGAGAATCGGACGGCTGGGTCAGAGACGCTCTCGCACAGGCGTCAAACAAGGATATGATAGTGATAGATCTGATGAGCGTGCTTGGCGACAGAGCTAAGGAAGAGGAGCTTGTCAGCGGCATGGAAGCAGAACACGGAGATGAAGAAAACGGCAGCGACGAAAAGGAATATGACGAGCATGTGTGGATGTCGCTTGAAAACGCGGAGCTTTTCTGCGACCATATAACAGAGGGGCTTGTCAAGCTTGACGGCGCCCATGCGGAGGAGTATAAAAGGAACTGCGGCACTTATAAGGATAAGCTCGAAAAGCTTAAGGGAGAGTATAAAAAAACGGCAGATGCATCGCAGGAGCGCACTATAATAGTAGGCGACAGATTCCCTTATAAATACCTTACAGATGAATTCGGAATAAAGTATTACGCAGCTTTTCCGGGCTGCTCGGCGGAGACTGACGCAAGCTTTGAAACTATAGTTTTTCTTGCGGGCAAGGCGGACGAGGTCGGCGCAAGGGCGATAATAAAAACCGAAGCCTCGGACGGCTCGGTCGCAATGACCGTCAGAGATAATACAGCAACCAAGGATCAGGAGATACTTACGCTTGATTCCCTGCAGTCCGTCTCGGCAAAGGATATAGACGCAGGGACATCGTATTATTCGGTAATGGAGAAGAATCTTGACGTGCTGAAACGGGCTCTGTAAGCCGCATACATCAGTGCAGGAGAGGAAAGGCATTTTAACAATGGCAATGATAGACGTTGAAGAACTTGCTCTTGGATATGAAAACAGAACGATACTTGAGGGACTGAGCTTTTGCGTGAACGAGGGCGATTATCTTTGTATAGTAGGAGAAAACGGCTCGGGAAAATCCACGCTCATGAAAACACTGCTCGGTCTGCAGAAGCCTCACGGCGGCACTATCCGTCTCGGTGACGGACTGAAGAAAAACGAAATAGGCTATCTTCCGCAGCAAACGGCCGTGCAGAAGGACTTTCCCGCATCGGTCAGAGAGGTGGTGCTGTCAGGCTGCCAGGCAAGGTGCGGCTTCAGACCCTTCTACAGCCGCTCCGAAAAGCAGCTTGCGGATCAAAACATGGAGCGAATGGGCATAAGGCAGCTTGCAAAAAGGTGCTACAGAGATCTCTCGGGCGGACAACAGCAAAGAGCCCTGCTTGCAAGGGCGCTGTGCGCTACAAGAAAAATACTTCTTCTTGATGAGCCTGTTTCGGGGCTGGATCCCGTTGTGACCGCCGAAATGTATGAGCTGATAAAGAGTCTCAACCATGAGGGAATAACGATAATAATGATATCGCATGACATTTCCGCAGCCGTAAGCTATGCCAGTCATATCCTGCACATCGGTAAGAAAATATTCTTCGGCACGACAGAGGAATATACGGCAAGCGACACAGGAAAGCTTTTCATCATGAGAGAGGAGAGTGAGGAAAATGCTTGACAAGCTGTGGGATTATCTGCAGTTCCCGTTTGTAAGATATGCTCTGATAGTCGGCGTGCTTGTTGCGCTCTGCGCTTCTCTTCTGGGTGTAACTCTCGTTCTTAAACGATTCTCCTTTATCGGGGACGGGCTTTCTCATGTTGCCTTCGGAGCAATGGCTGTTGCAAGCGTAGTGGGACTTACCGATCAGATCATGATAGTAATGCCAGTAACGATAATCAGCGCAGTGCTCCTGCTGCGCACAGGACAAAACAGCAAAATAAAGGGCGACGCCGCAATAGCGATGATATCCGTAGGAGCGCTTGCTCTCGGTTATATTCTGATGAACATATTTTCCACCTCATCAAACATATCGGGCGATGTCTGTTCAACGCTGTTCGGCTCTACCTCAATGCTCACGCTCGGGCTTAATGACGTTATCGTCTGCTCGGTCATATCCTTTATAGTTTTGTGCCTGTTCCTGTTTTTCTACAACAAGATATTTGCGGTGACCTTTGACGAAGGTTTTGCACGGGCGTCCGGAACAAGGGCGGGGACCTACAATACCATTCTTGCTGTGATGATCGCTGTGGTAATAGTTATGGCAATGAAGCTTGTCGGCTCGCTGATGATCTCGGCACTGATAATCTTTCCTGCACTGTCAGCCATGAGACTGTTCGGAAGCTTTCGCTCGGTCACGGTGTTTTCCGTTGCCTGCTCGGTCGTATGCGCTCTCATCGGCATGGTCATATCCATACTTGCAGGCACTCCCGTCGGGCCTACTATCGTTGCCGTCGATGCGGCTGTGTTTCTTCTGTGCTGCGTCATCTCGGTCTTTGTCCGCAGGCGGAGCTGAGCGCATAGCCACAGGAATATGCGCAGACATTTCCCATTATTAAGATATGAAAAAGCTCAGATCTTAACGGTCTGAGTTTTTTTGACAAAAAATCGCGATTTTGCTATTTTCTTTTACACAGAGGTGGTGTATACTATACAGTATCAGAGAATAAGCATTATTTAAAGGAGGACCGTCATGAAAAAAACACATTCTGTTCTAAGTATTATATTGTCTGCAATAATAACTGCCGGAGCTGCTGCACCGCTTAACGTCCTTGCCGTAGGAGAACCGATCACCGAAAAAAATCTGACGGCTTATATTTTCGGCATGGACAAGACAAAAACAATCGGCTGCGTGTTCACCAGCAGTCTGCCGGACGTTCCTTATATCACAGCGGAGGATTACCTTGGGGTAATAACGGACGGGGTATTTCAAGGAAGAATGAATGCCGACGGCACCTATTCTGTTCTCAGTCCGAATGGCGAAATGATCGTGAATATGCAGGACGAAACTATACACTATGATGCGGTAAACCATTTTACCGATGGCATAAAGCCGATAGATGAAGGCACTGAGCTTGAAGCCCCCTATATTCAGGAGATAGATAATACCGATGACGAGCCGGAAAGCCTGACGATAGACCTCAAGCCTTACGGGATAGATATTATAGAGGCTGACGGCAGGGCGTATTTTCCGCTCACCACTATTTCGGATATATTCATCGATACCTATAACGCCGCGGAATACTGCAACGGCAATATTTATTTCGTCCACACAACAGATGAGATGTCCGCAAAATGCTACTTCGACAAGGCACAGGCATACAGCAGTTCATCCCGCAGCCCCGAAATGATACAATATACCTATAATGAGATGTGCTTTGTTATGGACAATATATACGGCTATCCTTCAAAGGCAGCGATCTCAGCTTCAGTTCATCAAAAGGGCTTTGATAAGACCCTTGATGAATACAACGATGATTCACGAAGAGCAAAACAGCTTCTCCTTTCTTCAAACAAGGCGGATTTTATTCTCGGCATGTGTTATCTTTCCAATCTTTTCTGGGACGGAGGACATACGGCCTTTAATCTCTGTGCTGTCGATCTGATCAAGGATACGTCCTCGGCTGTCATGGTTGACCTTATGCAAAAAATCTACGATCCCACAAACCCCGACTCCGTTCAGTTTACTTCCTCATCAATACCGGCTTTGGAAATAACCAATCAGATGAACACACTCAGCAACAAAAGAACTTCGCTTTTTGCAAAGTATGAGACAGTCAAAAGCTGGGACGGAGAGTCCAAGTCCGCGTTTGTACGCAGCGGCGACACCGGCGTATTTGTGTTCGACTCCTTCCTTAATGAAGCGGTCGATAATTTCAAATGGTCGCTCGACTATGCAAAAGACAACGGCATTAAGCACATCATAGTTGATGTTTCCTGCAACGGCGGCGGAAGTGTGGCTGTTCTGCTGTATTTAACAGGCATAATGAAGAACAATGAGGTCAAGGACAACATCGTCTCGCTATCGACCTTTGACACCTTTTCTGACAGCACCTCAACAAGCAAGGCTTATGCTGACTATAACCTTGACGGTGAATTCAACGACCTTGACAAAAACGTCTTCTATGATATAGATTTTGCAGTGCTCTGCTCTCGCTATTCCTTTTCATGCGGAAACCTTATGCCTGTAATAGCCAAGGAAGCCGGTATCCCCGTTTTCGGTGAGAGAAGCGGCGGCGGATCTTGCAACGTACTGGTATTCTATACTCCCGAGCTTCTCTCGTATGCCGCCTCGGGCAACAGCAAGTTTATTGATAAAAACGGCAATGATGTGGATAACGGAGCTGTGCCTGACGCAGACCTGACTGTAAGCACTAACGATTCCTCGGGCAAAATCACGGTGGATTACACCGGATTCTATGATATCGACAAGCTTGGCGAAATGACAGACAGCTACTATTCCTCCTCATGGGATCCCTCAAAATATCAGACCCAGACCTCCTCTGTCGCGCCTACTCAGACATCACTGCCGCAGACAGACCCCACACAGCCCGAGGCAGTGACTGTAATAAGCGACAACGGCATTTCCGGCGGCATCATCGTTGTCTGGATAATCGCCATTATCCTTCCCTTGGCGGCGCTTATCCTGTGTATCATACTCAACGCAAGAGCAAACAAAAAGCTACGCACTCCCCAACAGGTTCAATATCCCATTGAATAAGTCTTTTCGTTCAGAAGTACGCAGCGTTCCATAACGGAGCACTGCGTCTTTTTCTGTTCTCCGGTGCTCTCTGCCTTAACGAGCCCGTGACTTCCTTGATGATGCAAAACAGCAGTCCTTCACTTTTATGCAAAGGACTGCTGTTATTCTTTTGCTCCTGCCGGAGCAATTATTTTTCATCTCGTGTATTCCGCCTGATAATAGTTTCCGTCCTCATAGGTCGTCTCGATCAGAACTCCGTTCTGTATCACTGCGGTAGACTGAACTCCGTCAGAACGGGATATGCTTATTCCGCTGCCCGTGTCATACCAGGTTCCGCTGAAATTGCCGAGACTCGTATCGTCATTATAATATGCCGCAGAGCCGTCAACATTCAGCACAAGGGTGGTGTGATACTGATTGTCAAAGTATTCGTATGTATGATACCAGGTCCCCGTATAAGCGGACTGTCCCGTCTGCGCCGGCTGCTGCCACTGACTTTCCTGTGTTTGAGTTCCCTGAGAGGTCATTGGCATTCCCGGCATAAACACGGTGCCCGTCTGACCTCCGGAGGAACCACCGGAGCAGCCCGCAGACACGCAGAGGATCAGAACCGCAGATACAAACATGCATATTGTTTTTTTCATCTGTACATTCTCCTTTTCACCCGAAAATCAGTTCTCAGAGCTCATCGTCAGGATCATCGTCATCTTCGCCGTCAAAATCCCCGGACTCATCGTCCCCGTAATCGGATTCTTCATATCCGCCGCCAAGCGCAGAGGGATCTACGCTTGCTATATAAGCAAAGTCATGCAGAAGAGTCAGAGCATATTCTGCCTCCATGGATTCCATTATGAACTGGTCATCAAAGCCGCTGACCGATGCATAGAACATTCCCGGCTCGTCAGCCTGTGTGACACTTATGCTGACACTGCTGCCAGAGCTGTCGGTAACATTTAAAGAGGCGGTACTTCTGCCCTCCGTAACGCTGCTTACAAGTCCCGAGCAGCTTCCGTATACGCCTACGTCATAGCGTCCCGATGTGATCCACAAGCCGTCCTTTGCACCGATAACGAACGCCTTGCCGTGCTCTGTGCCGTCGGCTATCTCAACATAGAAAAGCTCTGCGCCCGAGGCTGTCTCTCCAGAAATAGCAAAGGTTATATCCTTTTCCTCAACTGCTGCAAGCTCCTTGAAGGAGGCAGGATAAAGAGGAGCAGCAGGCTGACTCTGCTCTGTCTGTCCCTCTCCGGAATAATTCTGAGAATAGAGTCTCAGAACAGAGGCTCCCTCCTCTGCTACACCCTCCTGACATGAGTACATATCATCAAGACCGTTCACACGGATCGTCACCTTATCCGAGCCCTCTCCTGTTTTGGTACCGGTAATGCTGAAGGTCTGTTTTCTCTCCGAAGCATCTGTAATGCTGTATACTGCGCCGAAGCCGTTGGCATCGTAGGTATCCATATCGGATTCCTTCTTTATCTGTCCGAATATCGCCGCCTCATACGCATTTGATCCTGTAGGTCCCGCAAGAAGCACAGCAGTACCGGTCTTGAAATTCACCAGGATCAGCGACTTGGCGCCGCCGTCCGTACCGAGATAAACGCTGTCTATGCTCTCTTTGGTGACCTGTGACATAGTACCGAGGAATGACGGGTCGCATACCACTGCTCCTTCATCGGAGGACTGCGGGGGAGCAGGCTGTGAGGCAGTCTGAGAGCTCTCCTGTGGTACACTCTGTGCCGAGACATCAGCCGAGCTCCGGGGTGCGCTCTCGGGAGTGCTCTGAGCGTCCTGTGCACTGCTCTCCGTATTGCTGTCAGTGACCGATATCGTACTCTGTCCCGATGCTTCGCTCTTCTGGTCTGAGCCGCCGTTATTGCCCGCACAGCCCGAAGCGGCAGCAGCAAGCAGTGCAGAAGCAAGAATAACTGCTATTGTTTTTGATATTTTTCCGTTCAATTATATTCATCTCCAATAATAGTTTTACAGCACAATCATATCTTACTGCACTGAATATTGCACCATGCTTTTACAGAGCTTTTCCGACCGCTCAAAGCTGCCGGCAGAAGGCTCCGCCAGAAGACGCCGTCAGCATCAGAGCCCAAGGTTATACAGCTCATAGGCGGTGCAGTCTACAAGCCACTCACAGTATCTGGCATTTTCTCCAACCTTGCCCTTAAGACCTGCTATACCAAACGTGAGCTGATTCGTTACGGCGTTCTGAAGAATATTTTCCCCTCCTGCCTGTTCCTGCTTCTGCACATAGAAAATATTGCATTCGCCGTAGCCTCCGGGGGTTATCCAGACCTGATTTCTTTTATCCACAGGCGGAAAGGCTATTATCGGATATGAGCAGTGTATGGTATACATCGGCTGTCCCGCCGTAAACTGCTTATCCTTTATCGCTTCATACAGTCCCTCTATAGTATAACTGTTTCGCGTCATCACCTGCAGCATCTTCATAATTATCCCTCCCTTGCGCTCGTATCATCGTTTATACTTTTTACGAGACGAGCTGTCCTGATACATCAGGAAATGAATTCTGATATTGCAGCAAGGTGAGTGTAGGGCTGCGGCTCGTCCATGCCTTCAGCTCTCAGTTCCTCCTTATACAGCTCAGACAGCAGTCCCTTGCTCATGCTGCCCTTGTATTGCGAATCCTTGAGCAGCAGACCAAAGCCTCCCAGAAGAGCAGCTTTTCTGAGATTGTCACCGCCCTTTTCTGCCTCTCCCGGCGTGATGATCCTCGTCATCTCTCTGTTCTCTCCCTCCGGAGTTTTGTAGTGTATCTCAACAAAGGCAAGCTCGCCCTCGCCCTCCTTTGTGCTCACATCAACATACCTGCTCCTGTATTTCTGTTCAGCTCTGCCTCTTTTCAGCTCAACCAAAGCCACCACCTCATGCTCGGAGCCTATTCCGTCCACCGCCTTTTCGGTGTCATAAAACTCCTCCTTGGTAAGCTTTCTTGCGTCATAGCCTATCAGACGATACTCACTTACATACGCAGGATTGAACTCTATCCTTATCTTTACATCCTTTGCAACGGTAATGAGTCCCGACTCAAGCTTCTTCCACAGCTCGTCGATTATCGCAAAGGGGTTTGAGATGAAGGTATAATTTCCGTTTCCGCTGCGTGCAAGAGCCTCCATTTTGTCGTCCTTGAAATTGCTCATTCCGTAGCCGACTATCGAAAGATATATCCCTGTTTTTCTCTTTTCATAGATAAAGTCCTTCAGCTCGCCCTTACCCGTTATGCCAAAATTGAAATCACCGTCAGTAAAAATAAAAATCCTGTTGTTCTTTTTCTCGTCAAAATTATCCTTGATATAAGCGTATGCCTTCTCCAGCCCGTCACTGCCGTTCGTACAGCCGCCGATACCGTCTATAGAAAGAATTATATCAACAAGCCTGTCTCTGTCTGCGCAGGAGGTTTTTTCGGACACCGTCACGGTATTGTTGCTGTATGCTATCACCGAAACGACGTCTCCGTCCCCAAGCCTGCTCATTATTGCAGCTATCGACATCTGAACAAGTACCCATTCGTCCTCCATGCTTCCGGAAACGTCGACCAGCAGAGCAATGTTGTGTTTTATGTCTTCATCAGCCTTTTTGCCCTTTATGCCTACAAACATAAGCTCGCTGTCCTTGTTCCACGGACATTTGCCACCCTCAGCGGTCAACTCGAACGGAGCGTCTCCCTCAGGCTTTTTAAGCTCGTAGCCGTAGGAATTGATGATCTCCTCTATCCTGACGAAATCGGGGGACACCGGCTGTCTGCGGGATATTTTTTCGTTGACATACTGCCACGAAGCAGTATTCACATTCGCAGAGAATATAAGCTGGGCCTCATCGAGCGGACTTGACTTTTCGTTTTCCTTAGGCGCCTCCGTTTCTGCGGTATTGAATTCCGGTACTGCCTGAGGCTCAGACATCGGCATCGGAGCCGGCATACACATTGCCTGCCCCATCATTCCGCCCATAGCTCCTCCCACCATAGGAGCGGACATTGCAGCAGCACAGCCTCCTGCAATTCGTTCCGCAACAGCTTCATCTTCATACACAGCGGACGTCTTAGCCCTTGCACCGCTGCTCTTTTTTGTTGCCGATGCTATTCCGCTGAACATATTCCTGAAAAAACCGCCGCCGTTTGATCCGTCGGGGCCCGGCTCATATTCGGTATGTCTGCGGAACGACCAACTCGTCTGCGGAGCCTCACCTGTTCTTATCTCTGCTCCGAAGCAGCTTTCGCAGAGCTTTTTTGTCTGCTCCTCGCTGTAGCCGAGTCCGAGATAAAAGCTCTTCATCTGTTCCCTCTGGCTTTCCGACACAAGATAATATTCCTTTGCTCTGGATCTTGACACTTAAAGCACCTCCTGTATTTTTATACGGTATTATTGCCGTTATTTTATCATATCCGCCGCCCTGATGCAAACACTAACTGACCCTTCCTTGAAAAAACCGTCAAATGAAAAAGCCGACCCCGCAGGGTCGGATCTTCACAAGCCTGAAAAGCCGCCGTTGCCCTCCGACCGTTCAGCTATTAAGCGCCATAAAACGGTTTATCTCTACAAGCGCCTTCTGCGTATCGGCAACGCCCATGTTATAGATTTCCTCAAGCTTATCTGTGCTTTTACAATTTCTCTTTATGTTTATCGGCTCAGAGGGAGCGATCACTATTGCTCTGCCCTCCTCCTCCTCTTTAAAGCAAAGCTCTCTTTGCGCATTATACACCCTTGCCCTATTGACCATAGCCTCAACAAGCTTCGGATATTTTTTGTATCTGCGCCTGAGATAGAACAGCGGAAAATCGGGCTTGTCCTTCTTGACATAGCTCCTGTCCCTGGTCATAACGACGATATTCTTGGATATGCCGTCCTTTATCGCCCTGTCTATCGGAATAGGCGAGCTTACCCCGCCGTCCAGCAGCCTTTTGCCATTGTATTCAACAATATTTGCCACCACCGGCAATGACGCAGAGGCTATCAGCGGTCTCAGATCATTCTTCGCTTCCTCATTGGAAAAAAAGAGCGGTTCGCCCGTTTCGATATCGGTAGTTGTAAATATGAGCCTCATCGTTGTGCGGTCATACTCCTCATAATCGAAGGGCAGAAGCTTGTCCGCAAGCTCTCCGAAAATAAAATCAAAGCCGAAGAGACTTCCTGTTTTTCGCAGAAGTCCGAAGCTGCTGTATCTCTTATCCGAGGCATACTGAGTATATATGTTATAGTTTCTCTTTACCTGCTTGGATAGATATGACATCGCATTGCACGCACCTGCGCTTACTGCATAAGTAACGGGAATATATATATCATTTTCACAAAGCACGTCAAGAACTCCCGCCGTATAAGCGCCTCTGTTCCCTCCGCCTTCAAGTATCAGTCCAACAGACATTCGTCTACACTCCCCGAAGAATTTTCTGCAATTCCGGTTCTATTTCATTTCTTACAGGTATAAGTATAGTATTTATTAAGAGATAATTTATAGATAATTTTTGAATAAACATATAATTCTTTATTAATTAAAACACCCGATAACCTGACTCTCCTCTGCTCATGCTGCGATCAGCAATAGGGTCGAATACGTCTCCCACCAAAAAAAACAGACCCCATTCTCAGTCTGAGGTCTGTTTGTCGGTGTTCCCTATATTATATTACATTACACTCCGCAGAGCCTCTGCCATTCTCTCAGCCTCTCTGCGGGCCGCCATAGCATAGTCGTCCTCGCATGCGCCCTCTTCCTTCTTCCACGCGCACATTATTCCTCTTGAGCTGTTAACTATGGCTCCGAGTCCGTTTTTGTCAAAGGCAGGCGCAACATCTCCTGCTCCGCCTCCCTGTGCGCCGTAGCCCGGCACAAGGAAAAACGTATGCGGCAAGGCCTTTCTCAGCTCGCCAAGCTGTTCCGGATAGGTAGCTCCCACTACTGCGCCCACACCTGAATATCCGTATTTTCCGGGAAGCTCCTCTCCCCATTTTTCACACATATCTCCCATTGTGCGGTATATCGTCATACCGTCCTCAAGCCTTCTGTCCTGAAGCTCGCCCGAGGAGGGATTAGATGTCTTTACGAGAACAAAAAGTCCCTTGTCATATTCTCTGCATACACTGAGCACAGGCTTTACGCCGTCCGTGCCGAGATACGCATTTACCGTCAGCGCATCTCCGCCGAAGGGCTCAAGGCTTTCGCCCTCAACCTCAGTTACGCCCAGATGCGCCTTTGCATACGCCTCCATCGTTGTACCGATATCATTCCTCTTGGCATCTGTTATCACAAACATACCCTTGCTTTTAGCATACACTATCGTTCGCCTGAGAGCTCTTACGCCCTGCCAGCCATACATCTCATAATATGCCGCCTGGGGCTTTACCGCAGGCACTATATCGCACAGAGCGTCTATAAGTCCCTTGTTGAATTCATAAAGTGCCTCCGCAGCGCCTTCAAGAGTCCTGCCGTATTTTGCAAAGGCGGCACTCTTTATGGCTGAGGGTATAAAATCAAGCTTAGGGTCAAGACCCGCCACAGTGGGATTGTTTGTTCTTTTTATTGCTTCGATAAGCCTGTCAAATGACATATCTCATACCTCCGTTATCATAATTCGTTGAATACTATTCTTCCGCAGTAAACGGTCAGCTTCACCTTTGCAGAAAGCTCCAGTCCCTTGAAGGGGGTGTTTTTCGATCTGCCGTGAAGCTTTTCGGGATTGACTGTCCATTTCTCTTTTTTGTAAAGCATCAGATCCGCAGGCTGACCCTCTTTGAGAGTGCCGCCATATGTATGGAGTATACGGGCGGGCTCCGTAGACATTTTTCGCAGAAGCTCCGTTTCGCTCATATAGCCACCCTCAACAAGCACGGTATATGCTGCCGCAAATGAGGTCTCCATTCCTATAGACCCGTTGGGAGCCTTTACAAAATCCGCCTTTTCCTGAGGGGTATGCGGAGCATGATCTGTTGCTATTGCGTCTATCGTCCCGTCGCAAAGAGCCTCTATCATCGCAAGACGATCCCGCTCCGTTCTCAGGGGGGGATTCATGCGATAATCTGCATCACGCCTGAGAAGCTCCCTTTCGGTCAGCATCAGATAATGCGGAGCCGTTTCAGCCGTAACAGCAACGCCTCTTTTTTTTGCATCCCTTATCATTGCCGCAGAGGTCCTTGTGCTGACATGGCAGATATGAACGGGCAGGCCGTAGGATTCAGCAAGAGCTATTTCCCTTGCCGTGCCTGCGTCCTCGGCTGCTGCCGGCATTCCCTTGACTCCCAGAGCCTCTGATACCTCGCCCTCGTTCACCTTGCCTCCAGCAAGGAAGGGATCCTCACAGTGCGCCGTAACAGGGATCCCGAGCTGCTTTGCTTTTTTCATAGCTCTGACCATTATAGAGGTGTCGAGCACAGGGACTCCGTCATCAGACAGCGCCGAGATACCCTCCTTAAACAGCGCATCTATATCTGTTGCCTCATGACCGCAAAGGCCCTTTGTTATTGCGCCGACAACGTGTACACCGGCATCGGCGTCCTTCGCCTTTTCAAGGATATATCGTACCGTTTCCGGGCTGTCGACAGAGGGGATCGTATTCGGCATTGCAAGAAGCTGAGTAACTCCTCCTGCTGCCGCGGCTCTGCAGCCCGAGAGAACGTCCTCCTTTTCGGTCTGTCCCGGGTCACGCAGATGAACATGAAGGTCGATAAGCCCCGGTGCGGCGCTCAGGCCTTCTCCGTCTATCACTGCCGTATCGCTGTCAGGCTCAAAGGGCTGAGAGAACTTCCCGTCCCTTATAAAAACACTTCCATTTTCTATGATGTCCTTTTCAGGATCAACGATACGCACATTTTTTATAATAAGACTGTCCATAAGCTCATCCTTTCTGTATTTTCAGCCTCAGCTATAAGGCTGCGGAAAGAGATCACCGAATATCATGCAGTGAGCAGCGTCCGAAAATATACAAAGGCTTACTCCTCGTCCTCGGGAGCCTGTGCCTCTGACGAAAAGAATTTTCTGAGTCTGCTGCCGAAGGAGCCTCCGGACTTCTTCCTGTTATGCTCCTTTATAAGTATTTCCTTGTCGGCAGAAGCGCCGAACGGATCATCGGCCTGCTCGTAGCCTGTATAATATTCAAATGTGCCGCCGTTATCGGATGCCGCATTCAATTCGGGCTCTGACGGCTGATAATCAGCCTGCCCGAACACAGCCTCGGTATTATGGGGTCTTGCAGTTTCAACAAAGGGCTGAGGTATATTTGAGGTGCTGAAGCGCTGTGCATAAGCGTGATTCTTCGGCATAGACCTTACCATTTCCTCATATTTTGCGTTGTATTCCTCCGCATTTACGCTGTCGAGTCTTGGGATCCTTGTGAATACGGTCTGCATAGGGATAATGGGATTCCTCTTTGGCAGCGGATGCTCAAAGATTATTCCGCAGTTACGCTCAAAATCAGCTCTGTCCTTGTCCTCCTTTGTCTCCTCCGGCTTTTCTGCGGGCTTTTCCGCAGTCTCCGGCTCGGACTTGACAGCCTTAACTCCCTCAAAGAATTCCTCCTCCGTTTCGGGAGTGAGGCTCTCCTGCTCCGCCTTCTTTTTCTCCTCGGCTATGTCACTCTCGTCCTTTGCTCTGACAACAAACGGATTTTCCTCGTTCTCCGCTTTGAAGGCGTTATATATCTCGTTGTCCCTCGCCGTCTCAAAGCCGAGCTCAGCCATTTTCCTGTCTCTTTCCTCCTTGAAATTGGAGGCATCTCTGATCTCGATATCCACAGGCTTTCCGCTTAGCTCGTTGAGCGCTCCTATTACAAGACTTCCGTCCTCTGATCTTGATATTTCAAGCTCAATTGTGTTTCCTTCCTTATTTCGGTCACTGCCGGTCTTTTCTTCATTTATCTTTGTGTCAACGCTGTTTTCTGTCATATCCTGTATTATCTCCTTGTCATCATCCGGCAAAAGCTGTGTGCCGTTCTCGTTTCTTTCCGTTTTGCTTATTTCCCTGCCTACCTCATCACTTGCGGTTCTGAGTCTGTCTATCATCATATTGAAGAAAGATGCCTCCACAGCTCTTACCTCTTCGGCTTTTTCCTCAGGACTTACGCTTTCCTCCTCGGGTCTTGTGACCTTTATCTCCTCCTCTGAGGGTATCTCTTGCTTTTCAGGCTCTGCAGAAGGTACGGGTCTGAATTTTCCGAAACGCTTCTCAAAGGCAGTAAGAGATCTTTCCTCGGTCTTCTCAGGTTCCGGCTCGGGCTTTTCCTGCTCGGGCTTCTCCGGTTCGGGCTTCTCCTGCTCGGACTTCTCCGGTTCGGACTTCTCCGGTTCGGGCTTCTCCGGTTCGGACTTCTCCTGCTCGGACATCTCCGGTTCGGGCTTTTCCGGCTCACTGCTGCTAAGCTTGTCCTCGTCACCGACCTGCTCTATTTCTGTTCTGCGCTTTTCCACCCGGGCAAAAACTATGTTCTCGCCGTTCTCGTCCTTTTCGTCCTGCATATCGGCGGCTGTCTTTATCAGTATGCCGTCCTCAGCGTGCTTCTCTGCGGAAGCCTCATAGCTATTCTCATCGGGCAGCTCAATGATCCCGGTATCCTCAAGGGAGTTTACAAACGAAGCCTTTGATAAATCCTCATATGTCATAGGCTTGCTCTCAGCTTCTTCCTCGGCGATATCCTTGTAGGACATCACCGATGGAACAAAGCCCTCCTCAACAGGAGAATCAGAGAATGCCTCCAGATCCTTTACCGTAACAGGCTCGTGTATTTTCTCTCCGGGATCATCATTTTTTTCGGGCTCAGGAGCAGGCTCTGAGGGTCTTTTCAAGGCGTTCTTCTTCGATCTCTTATATTTTATTCCTGTGATTATCATTATCATAAGTGCGATGACGCCTATGATCGAAGCAGCGATAATATATATGTACCTGATATCAATGTCCGCTACCGACAAGGAGTGCGATACATCCTCACGGGAAGGCTCAACCTCTATGCCGTCAAATCTCACCGTTTCCATTATCTCATTAAGGCGCACCTTATTGGGATCGCTGTCGGCAGGAGCTACGGTCTGGTAGGTTATCCTGACATTTTTACCGTTGATTATAGTATACTCCTGTATACCGGTCACATTATTCTCTCCGTTGTTATATTCGATCGTAAAGGTAAGGAAAAGCACTCCGCCGAATCGGTTCTTTGCACAGCCGGTATAGATTTCCGACTCAAGAAGCTTATCTATTATCTGCTGCAGATTCTTCTCGCTGATGGACGAAAGACTGCCAATGGTGTTAGTATCCTCGTTTTCGCTCTCCATTACGCTGACCACCCACGAGAAATCCTTTGCATTCGCACGCAGGTAGATATCGTTTGCCTCAAACTCCTCCATGACCTTTTTCTTATCTGTACGATTCAGAGAAAGAACAGGGTCGTTTTCGTCGGTATTCCTTGTTATAACATACATATCGGACGGGATCGAAATATTCATGTCCGCCTCGTCTATCCTGTACTCCATCATTCTGACAGGCTTGCTCTCTTCGCTCTCCTCCACAGCTCCGCCGCTCTGCGCTGCGCTGTCTTGTGCAGCGCTTTCCTGTTCTTCAGCAGACTGCACGGAAGCTACGCTGACAGCACTGTCCTCCGGCTCCGCAAAGGCTGGCACGGAAAAGCAGAGACTAATCAGAGCTGCCGTCAGGATGGCAGTCAATCTTTTCATATTTTTTCCTCCTTGCAAATTATATTCCTTTGAAGGGTCTGTTCTGATATTACATTTACACACAGTACATTATACTTTATCA